>NZ_JBSGBY010000876.1:0-2612 GCF_053601505.1 Nocardia sp. NPDC004722 | reverse complement strand
GTCGACGGCTGGTTCAGATTCCGTACCGGCGCCGGATGTGGCGTGGCAAGGCGAAGGGATTCTGGTAGTCGGGGTCGTCCCACGGTTCTGGCGCGGGGGTTTTCGGTGGAACGGGCCCGCCGACGGCGGTTGACACTGTGGTGTCTTGTTGTGTGGGTGTGGGTGCTGCTTCCTCCGCAATGAGGAAACGGAGTATCGACGAGACGGCAGGATCATCGGTGAGTGGTCGCCGATGATCGGCAACCTGCTCCTTGGCCTGATCGAGTGCCTGCGAGTGCGCGAAGACGATCGTCTTCGCGAGTGCCTGATCCGCGAGCTCCAGCCCGGTGATACGGCCGTCGGCCGCGACTTCGATCCGAACCCCTGCGATCTTGATCGTGCCGCGGATCCGGTCGATGGCTTCTTGCGCACGGCGCGCCTTCTGTGCGATCTCCTCGAACCGGCGCTGTGCCGAGCCTGACACGTGGGACTCCTCCGGAGGGTGGACGGCTGGCGGACTGCGTTTGTCGGAGCCTTCAGGCCCCAGTACTTGATACTTCGTTGCCGAGCGCCAGATTTCCGCATGGGAATTCATCTCAGGCGTTGAGCCGACCTTCCATCCCCGGGCCGGAGGCGCCGGTCCTTGGATCGCCATGGGTTTGCTGCCTGGTGAAGGGCTGTGGACGAAGCGGTTGGTAATGTCCAACTCGAATAACCGGTTGGTCAGCTGGGGAGGACCTGTGGCGGAGTTGCTGCAAGCGGATATCGACGAGCTCCACAACGTTGCGAACACGCTTTCCGGAGCGGCGACGAACATCTTGAACATCAAGGCTGCTGCGGCTGCCGCGGGCATCGGTGCGGCGTTGCCGGGGAGTGGCCTTGATGCGGTGTGCGCTCAGGCCGGCCAGTTCGTCGATGGTGCGTATCAGCGCGTCGCTGGAAAGCTCGACCAGGTATCCATGGCCGTCGGGCGGTGTGCCACCACCATCCATGAGACCGATGCCCACTTCGCGGACGAGATGCGCAAGTTCGACGTTCACCGCGCTGGGAGTCGATGACATGCTGCTACCCGATGTGGAGAAATGGCGGCTGTCCGCGCTGACCGACTTCGCAACCGCCCTCGCGTCCGCGAACAATGAGACATTCCAGGTCAATATCGACAAGCCCCGCAACTTCTTCGCCAATCTGGGCTCGTCCTGGCAGGGAGCTGCCTACAACGCCGCCTACGATCGTGTCGATGCCGATCACACTCAGGCGCGCAGGGTTTGGGCCTACATCGACGACTTGATCACCGAAATCCTCAGTGCCGCTTCAGATATCGACTCAAATCGCACCGTGGTGTTGGGGAAGGTGGCAGATGCCCGCGGTAGTGGGCTGACGGTGGCGGACAACTGGGTTGTCTGCGAGAAGGACGGGGTTTCCGCCGAAAACATCAAGGCCAAGCAGGATGCGATCGACGGCGCCCTGCATCCGTTCAACGACGCGGTCGAGAAGGCGCGAACGAAGATCAGCGAGGCTGCGGAACTTGTCCGCGGCGCCGGGGATTTGTTCGGCTCGGACCTCGATGTCGGTGACGCGGCGGCACAGGGCGGGCGCCTGGGCGCGGAGGATGGCAGGGCGGTTGCCGATGCTGTCAAGAACGGCGACACTGCCAAACTCGACGAGATCGGGTCTCGTCTGCCGGTCGCAGTGCTGACGCCGGACCAGAAGCAAGCGCTGATCGAAGGAAGGGACGTCCCGTCGCTGCCGGCTGAGGTACAGGACTATTACAAGGAATTCTTCGCCAACGCGGGCAGGGATGGAGTGCTCGGCTTGAGTGACCGCCTGGACGCGCGCGCTACAGCGGGGCCTGGGCATCCCGTAGACACGATGGCCGCCTCGCAGCAGCAAGGCCTGGCCGATGGCATGTTGGCGGTCACCAACGAGCACCTCGGTACCGGCACCGGACCGGACGGAAAGCTCATCTCACCGGGCTCCTACACGAATCTTCCGACGGACATCCGGCAATTGATCTCAGGTCGGGTCTTCGACAAAACCGGCGGTCAGATCGCGGGACCGGATGGGATCGTCAAGGACATTCACCAGCGAGAACAGCTGGCGAATCTGGTGTCGAAGGCGAGTCCTGGCACCGTCGGCGGGAAGACCTTCAGCATGGAGGTAGCACGTCAGGGTGCGAGTCTTGCTCGGTATCTGAACGAGAGTGAGAAGCCCCTGTACGGCGGTCACTTGCCCCCTGATTTCGGTCCTGATGACAAAGGGAAGATCGAGGCCGCGGCGAACAGGTTCCTCGGTGTCGGTGAACGTAACCATGAAGCCGATTACCAACTGTTGACCGGTAGGGACTCGAATACCGGAGCGCGGATCCCCAACGATCTTTCCTTCGGTTCCGGAGGCGACGAATTTCATCCGGCCAAGGGGAATTATGATCCCAAGGAATTCGCTCGAGATGTTTTCGGGCATACGTGGGACGATCGTGGTCGAACTGCTTCCGGATTATTCGACTGGGCTGCGAGCAATAGCCACGACGAAGGGAGCGTCGGCGATCTGTCGCGCAAGATGCTTACCAGCCTGCCGGAGGTTTTTGCGCCAGATCATGGGAAAGTGGACATTCAAGGAACATCGTTCTACAACGA
>NZ_JBSGBY010000875.1:0-2622 GCF_053601505.1 Nocardia sp. NPDC004722 | reverse complement strand
CCACCAACCCCAACGCGCAGTTCCCCGACCCCGCCCTCAACGGCGCGGCCGCGGGCGCGCTGACCGGCAGCGCGGGCGGAGCCGCCCTCGGCTCGGTCGTCGCCTCCATCCCCGGCATGCTCGGCGGCTCGGCCCTGGGCGCCCTCATCGGCGGCGGCATCGGCGCTCTGGTCGGCCTCCTGGACCCGAACGTCATCCCCCAAATCCTCCCCTGACCTGACCTGACCTGACCTGGCCGCTCCGGCCACCGCTGTGCCGCGCCCGCCTCGCCGGGGCGCGGCACAGTCGCTTTTCGGGCACGGCAGCGTCCCGTCCGGGTGCGGCATGTCCGATTTCACGATTGCGGCGAGGCGGGCGTGGAACAATCCGGGCAGGGTGGGCCGGGCGGAAGGGACCTCATGGACCTCGCGGGGATGACCGTGGTGGATGCGCACATCCACCAGTGGGATCCGCTGACGACGCCGCGGGAGTTCAGCGCGCTCGCTCGGCTGTTCAAGTACGTCCCGGTGCCGATCGATCTGGCCAAGCGGCTCGCGCCGCGCAAGGAACGCGAGTTCGTGGGGGATCCACTGCCTTTCGTGCATCCCTATCTGCCCCGGGACTACCGGGAGGACGCCGGGGACGTTCCCGTCGAGGCGATCGTGCACATCGAGGTGGAGTGGAACGGGCCAGGGCCGCTGGCTCCCGCCGAGGAGACTCGGTGGGTGGCGAGCCTGCCGTTCGGGGTGGACACCCCCGCCCTCGGCGCGATCATGGGCGCGGGTGATCCCAGCGCACCGGACTTCGCCGCGTTGCTCGACGCGCACCGGGCGGCCTCGCCCCGCTTCCGGGGCATCCGGGCCCGGGTCGAACGGCATCCGGATCCCGGCGTGCGCGCCATGGGCAAGGCACCGCATCTGTTGACCTCGACGGCCTTCCTCGACGGCTTCGGCGCGCTCGCCGATCGCGGGCTGGCCTTCGAATCCTGGGTGTACTCGGGGCAACTGCCGGAGGTGGCGGCGCTGGCCGAGCGGTATCCCGACACCACCATCGTGCTCAACCATCTCGGCACGCCCGCAGGGATTTTCGGGCCGGTCGGGCGGAATACCGGGCAAAATCCGGGGCAGCGGCGGGAGCTGTTCGTGCGGTGGCGCGACGATCTGGCGGCGGTGGCCGCGCACGCCAATGTGGTGGCGAAGGTGAGTGGGCTGATGATGCCTATCCTCGGGCATCCGGTGCCGCGACGCGGCGAGCCGACGCCGGTACCGGTGCTGCTGGAACGGATTTCGCCGATGCTGGAGCACGCCCTCGACGTGTTCGGGGCCGATCGGCTGATCTGGGGCTCGAATTTCCCGGTGGACAAGCCGATTACGAGCATCCCGAACGCGGCGGAGGCGGTGGCGACCGCGCTGGCCGGGCACGGGGCCGACGACAAGGCGATCGAGCTGATCTTCCGCCGCAATGCCGAACGGGTGTACGGGATCGACGTGCTCTGAAATCCCGACGAGCGGTCCGATTTCCCGGCGAGCGGGATGAACCGCGCCGGTGGCCCGGAATTGCCTTTGCCGGAGGGTCGCTGTGGCTATCGTGAAGCGCCATGGAGCGGATCCTGCGGATCGGCATGGGTTTCTGGGAGTCCCGGACCCTGCTCAGTGCCGTCGAACTCGGGGTGTTCACGGTGCTCGGGCATCGGCAACTGACCGCCGAGCAATTACGGCGGGAACTGGGCCTGCACCCGCGCTCCACCCGTGACTTCCTCGACGCGCTGGTGGCCATGGACATGTTGCGGCGCACCGACGATCGGTACGCCAATACCGCCGACACCGCCACCTATCTCGACAGCACCGGCAGCGAATACATCGGCGGATTCCTGGAGATGGCGGCCGCCCGGCTGTATCCGTTCTGGGGCGGGCTCACCGAAGCGCTGCGCAGCGGGCAGCCGCAGAACGAGGCCAAGTACGGGGGCGACTTCTTCACCACCCTCTATCGGGATCCCCAGCGGCTCTTCGACTTCCAGCGAGCCATGACCGGACTGACCCTGCCCAGCGCGCACCCGATCGCCGAGCAGTTCCCGTGGCATCGCTGGAAAACGGTCGCCGATATCGGCACCGCGCAGGGGGCGCTACTGCGCACGGTCCTGGAAACCAATCCGCACCTGCACGGCATCGGCTACGACCTGGCGCCGGTCGAGCCCATCTTCGCCGAATTCAGTGCGCCGGTGGAGGATCGGATCACCTTCCAGCCCGGCGACTTCTTCGACGACGACCTCCCAGAGGCCGATGTCCTGGTCTTCGGGCACATCCTGCACGACTGGGACCTGCCCACCAAGCGCATGCTGCTCGAGAAGGCGTACCGCGCCCTTCCCGAGGGCGGCGCGATCCTGGTCTACGAGTCCTTCATCGACGACGAGCGCCGCACCAATCTCCCCGGCCTGCTGATGAGCCTCAACATGCTCATCGAAACCCCGGGCGGCTTCGACTACACGGTCGCCGAACTGCGAACCTGGCTGGCCGACACCGGATTCCACGATCCGGTGGCCGAGCACCTCGCCGGACCCGAATCGATGGTCTGGGCGGTGAAGTAGCCCCCGGGCAGACGGTCAGTCCGGGAAGGCCAGGTAGAGCGTGCCCAGGGCGTCGGCGG
>NZ_JBSGBY010000874.1:0-2627 GCF_053601505.1 Nocardia sp. NPDC004722 | reverse complement strand
GTCCGCCCGGGTCTACGTGGGCGGCGCGGCGCTGGCGCTCGAACTCGACGGCGCCGCCGCCGGTTTCGTCGACGACCCGTTCGTACCGGGCGGCCGTTTGGTGCGGACCGAGACGCACGGCGGCTGGACCGCCGACGGCTGGCTGCTGCTGGACATGATCGAATCCGCCGCGCCCGCGGGCGTTTCCGAGGCGGCCAATCGCCCCATGGCATCGGAGTACACCGCCGAGGGCGGCTACGCGGCCGCCTGACCCGAGCCCCCACGCTGCGACCCTCGGACCGAAGTTTCTACCGGGAAACCCCCGAACAATTTCGATCCACACTTTTCGAGTGATTCGCGGCGATATTGTGGAATCACCTATATGGCCGCCGAGCGCGATGACGCCTCGGGGTGCCCACCGGCCTTGATCTCACCGCCGGGGCACCAGCCGGCGCGACGATCCCCAGGCGTTCAACTCGGAGCGTGCTGACGACCCTCGCTCGGCCTTGCTCACACGCTGCTCGAACCGGGCGTGGACGAGCCGAGCCGATGGCGTGCGGCACCAGCGCTTTTCGATCTTCTCCGGCTCGGTTCCGGGTCGGCGTCCCACTGTCCGGGCGTCGACGTTCGCTCCCCTGGAAGAAGGGCTGTCATGAGCGCCGCGTTTTCGTCGGTTCCTGTTCCGGCTACTGCCGCAGTCGAATTCCCATCGATCGAGCGCGAGCGGCTACGCGTCGCGATGGTGGTGCCACCGTATTTCGACATCCCGCCCAAGGCGTACGGCGGCGTCGAGGCCGTGGTGGCGGATCTGGTGGACGCGCTGGTGGAGCGCGGGCACCGGGTGACCGTGCTGGGCGCGGGCGTGAACGGCACCAAGGGAGAGTTCCGATCACTCTGGGACCGTGCGCAATCCGAGCGGCTCGGCGATCCGTTCCCGGAGGTCGTGCACGCCCTGAAGGCCCGGCGCGCGCTGGAGCGGCTGGCCGCGACCGACGGCCTGGACCTGGTGCACGACCACACCTTCGCGGGCCCGCTGAACATGCCGGTCTCCCGCGATCTGGGTCTGCCGACCGTGGTGACCGTGCACGGTCCGGTGTACGGCGACCCGTACCTCTACTACCGGGAACTCGGCACGGAGGCACAGCTGGTGGCGATCAGCGACCGGCAGCGGGAACTGGCTCCGGACTTGAACTGGGTGGGCCGCGTGCACAACGCACTGCGGGTGGAGGACTGGCCGTTCCGCGTCGACAAGCAGGACTACGCTCTGTTCCTGGGCCGGTTCACCGCGGACAAGGCGCCGCATCTGGCGGTGGCGGCCGCGCACGCGGCGGGCGTTCCGCTGATCCTGGCGGGCAAGTGCGCCGAACCGCCCGAGGTGCGCTATTTCGAGAGTGCGGTGCGGCCGCTGCTCACCGAACGCGATCGCATGTTCGGGATGGCCGATGCCGTGGCCAAGCGTGAATTGCTTTCCAGGGCAAGGTGTCTGGTGTTCCCGGTGCAATGGGAGGAGCCGTTCGGCATGGTCATGATCGAGGCGATGGTGTGCGGGACGCCGGTGGTGGCGTTGCGCGGGGGCGCGGTCGCCGAGGTGATCGTGGACGGTGTCACCGGCCGGATCTGCGACGATCCGGCCGAGCTGCCCGCGGCCATCGCCGAGGTTCGCGGCTACGACCCGCACGCCATGCGCGCCCATGTCGCGGCGCATTTCGGCGTGGATTCCCTGGGCGGCGGCTACGAGGAGATCTATCGGCGGGTGGTGCGCGAGCACCGGCCGCGCCGCGGCGCCGCGCCGCGTCATTCCGGTGTGATGCCCGGCGGACAGCGTGCGGCGGGCACCGGGCCCGGCCGTGCGATCACGTCCCCGGTGCCCGCGCGCGGTCCCTCGCATTCCGGGCATCCAGACGCCTTGACCGGCGGCGAGCTGATGCCGGGCCGTAAACCTGTGTCCGACAGTGGTTCCAGCTCGAAGGCTTCGTCGCGGCAGCGGCGGCTGCCGCGACGAAAGGGTCTGCATGAACAGTGACACTCCGAGCGCCCTGAACGCCGGGGAACCGAGCGTGGGCGGTGGCGGCGGGGCGGTCACCCTGGTGGAGGGCAGCACCTTCTGTCTGTCGGATCATCGGGGCGATATCGAGCACGGGACGCCCTACGGGTTGTTCTTCCGGGACGCGCGGGTGTTGTCGCGCTGGGAGTTGCTGCTGGACGGGCAGCGGCCGGAGCCGCTGTCGGTATTGACCCCGGAGGCTTTCACCGCCCGGTTCATACTGCGCCGGCCTCCCCGGGCCGGCGCAGCGGACAGTACGGTGCTCGTGGTGCGGGAGCGGCTGGTGGCCGACGGCCTGTGCGAGACCATCACGGTGGAGAATCTGGGCCGCGAAACCACCGCCGTGGACCTGCAATTGCAGGTGGACGCGGATTTCGTCGACCTGTTCGCGGTCAAGGAGGGCCGCGGCGGCAATGTGCGCGCCGAGGTGGTCGTGGCGGATGTGGAGCTGCTGCTGGCCGATCGCTCCGATCGGTCCCGGGGCCTGGCGGTGTCGTCGTCGCAAACGCCTGTGGTGCTGCCGGGTTCGCTGTCGTGGAGGGCGGTGGTCCCGGCCGGGTCCGCCGCCTACTCGGTCGTCCGAGGAGATCGCCACCGGTCCGAC
>NZ_JBSGBY010000873.1:0-2632 GCF_053601505.1 Nocardia sp. NPDC004722 | reverse complement strand
CGCCGTGGTTGACGAGCTTCTCGCTCATCTCACCGGCCTGCTCCTTGGTGCGCGGCACCAGGACGGTCCAGCCGTAGAGAGCCCGCGACTCCCACCAGGAAGTCTTGGCGCGGCGCTCCACTTCCTTGCCGACCGTGACCACCAGCGGCCCGACCAGTTCGGAAGCGGCATTGTTCAGCGTCGCCAGCGTGGCGTCGATGGTGCGCTGCTGCCGGGTGGTGCCGCGCACGGTCACCGCGACCGGCGTCTGCGGCGCCATACCGTGTTCCACCAGCGCGGAAGCGGTCTCGGCCAGATGCCCGGAGGTGGCATGCAGCACCAGCGGTCCCGGCGCGGCCGCCACGGCCGCCCAGTCCACCTCGCCGCGCACATCCACTTCGGAGTGGCTCGAGCCCAGCTCGATGCCCGCGTAGGCGGGCACGGTGCTGCCGGCCGAAAGACCCGGCAGCACCTCGAAGTTCAGATGCGAGCGGGTGACGGCGTTGATCTCCTGGATGACCGAATCGGTGGTCATCGGGTCGCCGGACACCAGCCGCACCACGTCGGAGCCGTTGCGCGCCTCGGCGATCAGGGTCTTCGCCACCTCGGCGGCGTCACCCAGCGCGGGGCGCACGTCGACGGGACGGGTACCGTCCGGATCCTCCTCGACCGCGGTGCCGATCAGGGCGAGCACGCCCTTGTCGACATCGGGATCGGTGAACGCCAGCGTCGCCCGGCCGATCACCTCCCGGGCACGCACGGTGAGCAGCGCCGGATCGCCGGGCCCGGACCCCACGAAAAGGATCCGACCGGGATTCTTCTTCGTCACTCGGCTCATCCTTGGTTCTCCATTGGGCTGGGATTGCGGTCGTCGTCGGTCTCAGCGGATTCCTCTGTCACGCTGAGCAGTTCGCGCGCCCCCAGCTCCAAGAGCTCACGCGCCAGTGCGCGACCCAGTTTCTCGGCATCCGCCACTGAGCCGACCACTGAAGCCCGGATCACATCCGAGCCATCGATCGCCGCCGCGCACCCGCGCAGCGACAGTTCCTCCACCACCCGGCCGTCATCGTCGAGCGATTCGACGACCTCGGCGAGCGCACCGATCGGTGCGGTGCAGCCGGCCTCCAGTTCGGCCAGCAACGCCCGCTCCGCGGTGATCGCGGCCCGGGTCCCGGCATCGTCGAGGGCGGACAGGATGGTCACGAGTTCGGTGTCCTCGCTGCGGCATTCGACCGCCAGCGCACCCTGGGCCGGGGCGGGCAGCATCTGCACCGGCTCGAGCGATTCGGTGACGGCGTCCAGCCGGTCGATGCGGGCCAGCCCGGCCCGCGCCACCACGACGGCATCCAGTTCACCGTTGACAACCTTGGAAATCCGGGTGTCGAGATTGCCGCGCAGCGGCACGATCTCGATGCCGAGGCCCAGCGCCTTCAACTGCGCGCCCCGGCGCGGCGCCGACGTGCCGACCTTCGCGCCCGCGGGCAGCTCGCCCAGCACCAGGCCGTCGCGCGCGACGAGCGCGTCACGCGGATCCTGGCGGGGCGGAATCGCCGCGATATTGAACAGCGGGTCCTGCGCGGTCGGCAGATCCTTGTACGAGTGCACCGCGATATCGACGGCGCCCGCGGCCAATTCCTCACGCAGCGCGGCGGTGAAGACACCGACGCCGATCTTCGACACCGGGTCGGTGGCGTTCTGGTCACCGGCGGTCTTCACGATCACCAGCTCGGCCTGCTGACCATTGGCGATCAGGGCGTCGCGCACATGCCCGGCCTGGGTGAGGGCCAGCAGACTACCGCGGGTACCGATGCGCCACGGGGCATCGGATGTCCCGCGGATCGTTGTCTCGTTCTCGTGCACCATAGCTCCGGTCATGCGGTCGGCCCCTGTTCCTCACCCGGGTGGGCGGCGGTGAAATCGTCCGCCAGTTCGCCCTGCAGGGCGGAGATCTCCATCGGCGCGGCAACCGCTTGTGCCGCACCGGGTTTGAGCTCGAAAAGCTCGCGCAGCGCCTCGGCGTAGCTGTCCCCGCCCGGCGTGGACGCCAACTGCTTGACCCGCACGGTCGGCGCGTGCAGCAGCTTGTCGACCACCCGTCGCACGGTACGGGCCACTTCCTCGCGATCGGTGGATTCCAGTCCCGGTAGTCGGGAATCCAGGCGTAGCAGTTCGGCCTCGACCACGTCGGCGGCCATCTGCCGCAGCGCCGCCACGGTCGGGGTGACCTCGGCCATGCGCTGTCCGGCAAGGTATTTGGCGAGTTCGTCGGCGACGATGGTGCGCGCGGCGGCGGTGTCGTCGGCGGCCGCGCCGGCCGACGGATCGCGCTGCAGCGTCTCCATGTCGATCACGGTCACGCCGGGCAGCCCGGCCACCGCGTGGTCCACATCGCGGGGCAGGCCCAGATCGCAGATGACCAGTTCGCGTGTCCCGGCGGCGGTTCCGGCCTTGGCCGCCAGCGCGTGATGCACATCGGCGAGCGTCACCACGGTGCCGACCGCGCCGGTACAGGTGACCACCACGTCCGCGGCGGCCATCGCCTCGTCCAGCCGGTCGATCTGCATGGCCTCGGCGGCCACGCCGTGCATGGCGGTCGCCGTATTGGCCAGGCGCTGCGCCTTTTCCAGCGTCCGGTTCACCACCAGGATCTTCG
>NZ_JBSGBY010000872.1:0-2643 GCF_053601505.1 Nocardia sp. NPDC004722 | reverse complement strand
GTTCGAGGAACAGTTCGCCGGCGATGTCGGCGCGCACGGAATCGAAGGTGAGCGTCGGTGACACAGATTCGCTCTCTCAGTTCTGGGGTCGGTCGCGCAGTTCGCGGCGCAGGATCTTGCCGCTGGGGTTGCGCGGGATGACGTCGGCGAATTCGAAGCGGACGGGAATCTTGAAGGCGGCCAGTCGTTCCCGGCAGAACTCGAACAGTTCGCGGGCGGTCGCGGCGGCGTCGGGTCGCAGTGCGACGACGGCGTGCACGCGCTCACCAAATCGTTCGTCGGGGCGGCCGATGACGGCGACGTCCGCGACGGCCGGGTGCGCGGCCAGCACGTTCTCGATCTCGGCGGGATAGATGTTCTCCCCCGCCACGATGATCAGATCCTTGATCCGGTCGCACAGGAACAGGTAGCCGTCCGCGTCGAGATAGCCGGCGTCGCCGGTGTGAATCCAGCCGTCGCGCAAGGTGTCCGCGGTGGCCTCGGGGTTGCGCCAGTATTCGAGCATGTGCCCCGGCGTCCGCAGCCGGATCTCGCCGACCTCGCCGGTGGGCAGTGGCGTCCCGTGCACGTCCACGATCTCCACCCCGAACCCGGGGTAGGAGCGTCCGGCCGCCCGCAGCAGCGGGCTGCCCGGCCGGTGCGCCTCCGGTGGCAGGCAGATCGCGGTGTTGCCGGTCTCGGTGAGGCCGTAGATCTGCGCGAATCCGCAGCCGAGCCGGTCGATCGCGGTGCGCAGCAGTGCTTCCGGAATGGGCGAGCCGCCGTAGACGACTTTGCGAACCCCCGCCAGAGCATCGGGCACACCGGTCAGGCCGTCCCGCTGGGCGGCGGGTTCGTCGAGCATGAGCCGCAACATCGACGGCACCACGCACACCGTGGTCACCCCGAATTGGGCCACCAGGCGCACGGCCGCGCCGCTGTCGAAGCGCGGCATCGCCACCATGGTGACCCCGGCCGCGAAACCCTGTGTGGCCCACCAGAGTCCGCCGACGTGAAAGCCCGGAATGCCGATCAGCCCGACATCACCGTCCCGCCAGTCGATCCAATCCAGGGCCGCGTCGGCGAGCGCGTCACGCACGGCGAAGAAACTGCGGTGCGCGAGCACCACACCCTTGGGCAGCCCGGTGGTGCCGCTGGTGTAGAGCTGTACGACCGCGTCATCGGGGCGCACCGGGCGCTGGGAAGCGATGGCCGGGTGGAGTTCGTACCAGTGGGGTAGGTCTTCGGTGGTGACCACCGGAATGGCCTGCTCCCCCAATGCCTCCCGCAGCCCGGCGTCCACGAGCAGCAAGGCGGTCCCGGAATCAGCGAGGATATACGCGATTTCGGGTGCGGTGAGCCGGAAGTTGATCGGCACCAGCACCATTCCGGCGCGAGCACAGCCCAGCAGAGTGGCGTAGTAGTCGACCGATTCCAGCCCCAGATACGCCACGCGCGCACCGGGTTCCAGCCCCGCGGTCAGCAACGCGGCCGCGATCCGGTCGGCCGCCCGATCCAGTTCCCCGTAGCCGAGGGCGCGATCACCGCAGATCACCGCCGTCGCCGCCGGGTTCGGATGAGCGCGGGCCAGATCCGCGAGGGTGGCCGGGCGGGTGCCGATCATGCGGCGCTCGCGGTGTCCACGACCACCACGCGGATCTTGCCGTCGCACGCACCGCCGTGCTCGTCGCGGAATCCATAGCTGGTCTCCAGCGCCACCCGCTCGGCCGCGTCCGGGCCGGGCCGGTAGCGGGTGGCGCGGTCGATGACGAACTCGCCGGTGAACGCGCTGGAGTCGATGGCGCGCCGGAAGATGTTGCGGGACTCCGCGATCAGCACATCGGGGAGGTAGCGGCGCAGGAATTCCGGCATGGTCCAGTCGTCGAGGACCGGGCCGGTGCGGTGGCGGACCATGGTGGCCATGGTCTGGTAGAGCAGCTGGTTGTAGCAGATGCCGACCTCGACGGCGTTGAGGTGCCCGGTGTCGTCGATGTAGCAGGGTTCCGGGATCGAGAAGGTGCCGGTGCCGACGACCCGGTCCTCGGTGACGGTGACCGTCAGCGATTTCAGGTACCGGCAGTGCGGCTTGTAGCAGCGCAGCACCACCGCCAGCTCGTCGGCGTCGGCTTCGAAAACCGCTGTCGTGAGCGTCATCTCAGGCTTCGCTGTCATTTTTCGGCCTCGCTGCCATTTCCGGCCGCCACGGCGTCGTGCACAGTGACCCGCCAGGACACGACGGGTGCGGGGGTGTCGGTGTGCACGGCGCGGTGCACGAGGCTTCGGTTGTCCCAGACCAGGACGTCACCGGCTTCGAAAGTCTGCAGGTGCACCGCAGCGCCGGGCGTGTCGTCGAGTTGGCCTGTGGCGGCGAGCAATTCGCGCAGCAGTTCCGGTCGCGCGCCACCGTCCGGCCCTTGGATCGATTCGGTGAAGCCCTCGCTCAGGTACAGCACCCGTTCCCCGGTGTGCGGGTGCTCGTACACGGTCGGCATGGTCACCGGCGGCGTCTTGGCGTCGATCTCGGCGAGCAGCTCGCAGACCGGGCGGAACACGTCGCCGGGCCGGATCTTGAAGTAGCGCCGCACCGTATGGGTCGCCGTGGTGTCCTCGACGGCCGTCCGCAACTGCGGCGACAACGCCTCGTACGCCTTGGCCATATCGATG
>NZ_JBSGBY010000871.1:0-2646 GCF_053601505.1 Nocardia sp. NPDC004722 | reverse complement strand
GCCAGCACACTGCCCAGCAGCAGCTCGTAGATCATGTTGGGCAGATTGTTCACGCCGTTGTAGGCGTCCCCGACCGCGGCGGTCCCGAGCACCGCCGCCACCGCGATGGTGCGCGCGAACCCGGTCACCCGGCTCACCGCCCCGGCCACGGCCAGCGCCCGGCTCGCTCGCGCCAGCCCGCCGGACTCCGAACGGCCCGGCCCGCCAGCGCTTTTCGGATCGGCCGCCGTCCTCGTGCGGTGCGCACGCTGGATCGGCAATGGTTGCGTCGGGAGGCTCCCGTAGTCGTGCACCAGACCTGCTCGATCGACGTCCATCTCCCCGACGGTAGCGGGAGTCCGGTGGCGGCGAGCCCGCGCCGGTGGCGGCGAACCATGAGAGGGCATGCGCGCCGGGGGAAGTCGGTGCGGTCAGCCTGCGGTTTCCGGTTGGTCGGGGATGCCCAGGCGGAGGTGTTCGATGTGGTAGACGGCCTCGTCGAGGAGTTGGGCCACGTGGGTGTCGTAGAGGCTGTAGACGATGCTGCGGCCGGTGCGGGTGCCGCTGACCAGTCCGAGATTGCGGAGCAGGCGTAGTTGGTGCGAGACCGCGGACTGTTCCATGCCGACCGCTTCGGCGAGTTCGGTGACGGGGAGCGGGCCCTGCCGGAGTTCGGTGAGGATGAGCAGCCGGCTCGGAGTGGCGAGGGCCTGAAGGGTATTCGCGATATGCGCCGCGGCGTCCGCGTCCAGACGTGCCGCGGGGCGGTCGCGGTCCTCGACTCCGTGTCCCATGGCTCCGGAGCCTACCGGTGGCGCCGGAGCGTACCGTTGAGGATATATATGAAGACGTCTTCATGTGTTCTGTTATTGTTCCGGGGTTCCCGCCGTTCGCCCAGGAGGTCGTCATGAGCCTGACCGCTCCCGCTCTGATCGCTGCCGGAGCCGGGGTCGGCTTCGGTCATGCCGTGCTGCCCGACCACTGGGTGCCGCTGGCGGTCATCGCGCGCGCCCAGCGCTATCCGCTGCGCCGGGTGCTGCGGTTGTCCGGGCTCGCCGGGTTCGCGCATGTCGCGCTCTCGCTGATCCTGGGCGGCATCGTGATCGGGGTCGGCTTGCAGTTCCGGTCGGTGGTGGAACGCAACGAGGGGCTCATCGTCGGGGGATTGCTGATCGCGACCGGCGTGGTGTTCGTGGTGCTGGAACTGCTCGGCCGCGGGCACGGCCATGATCATGACCACGGGCACAGCCACGGTCATGACCACGACCATGAGCATGATCACGACCATGGGCACGGTCACGAACAGTCGGGCCGCGGCACCCGATTGCTCGCCGTCGCCGTGCCTTTCGGCGCCGCCGCCTCGCCGGATCTCACCATCCTGCCGGTGTTCCTGGCGGCGAGCGCGGTCGGTGTGACCGCCGCGATCGGCACCCTCCTTGCCTTCTCCCTGGTCACCCTCGGCACCATCGTCGGCCTGACCATGCTGGGCACCCTCGCCGGTTACCAGCTGCGCGGCGCGTGGATCGACAAGAGCGCCAACCTGATCACCGCCGCGGTGCTGCTGCTCATCGGAATCCTGATCGCGGCGAACATCATCTGAGCGAACGCCGCAATTCCCACTCGCGCTGCGGTTTCCGGAGAGCGATCACCGCACACACCAGGGCGGCCGCGACCAGCGCGCAGCCCGCCCACGGGGTCGCCCGCAACGCATCCGCGCCGACGAGGACACCGCCCAGCCCGGAGCCCAGCGCCACTCCGACATGCATCGCCGAGACATTCACCGCCACGGCCGTATCGGCCACCGCCGGACCGGTATTGATCAGATAGTTCTGCACGATCGGTGAGATCGACCACGAGATGCCACCCCACAGCATCATCGCGGGCACGAACCACATCGGAGCGCTCCCCGCGGCGGGCAGTAATGCCATGGCACCCAGGAACACCGCCGGGCAGGCCCACAGGGCGCGGGCGACGCCGAGACGGTCCGACACCAGCCCGCCCAGCCACGCGCCGGTGACCCCGGCCACCCCGAATGCCACATAGAGCCCCTGCAAGGCGGCAGGTTCCGGGCGCAGCACGGCATTCAGATACGGCGTCAGATACGCGAACAAGGTGAAGTGCCCGCCGATCATCAAGACCGACACCAACTGTGCGGCCATCAGCCGCCGGTCGGTGAAAACCGTGCGATAGGAACGAGGTTCGCTCACCGCCGGTGGGCGCATGCGGGGCAGCCCGCCGCCGAGCAGCAGCACGAGCGGCACCACCGGCAGCGCGATCGCGACGAACACCGCCCGCCACCCCGCCCATTCCGCGATCCGCATCCCGATCGGCACCCCCAGCACGAGCGATCCACTGATCCCCATGAACACGATCCCGATCGCCCGCCCCCGCTGCTCGGGCGTCGCCAACTCCGCCGCGAACCGGCTGGCCACCAACACCAGAACGGCGCAACTCGCGGCCATCACGACCCGCGCGATGAGCAGGCTTCCGTATCCGGGACTCGCTGCCGCCGTGAGATCGGACACGGCGAAAACCCCGAGCGCCACCAGCACCGTGACCTTGCGCTCGGTCCGCGCGACCAACGCCGCTGCCCCCAACGCCGTCACCGCGAACACGGCGGAGAACACCGTCGTCAACTGGCCGGCCGCTGCGATGGACACCCCCAGC
>NZ_JBSGBY010000870.1:0-2647 GCF_053601505.1 Nocardia sp. NPDC004722 | reverse complement strand
GCGGCGCTTCCAGCAGGGCCAGCGGATTTCCGGCGGCGAAGCGCAGGATGCGCGCGGCCCGGGGTGCGCCGAGCACCTTGGTCCGCCCGGCCAGCAGGCCGCGCGCGGGGTCGTCGGGCAGCGGGGCGAGGGGCAGCACCGGCAGCGCCTGCCATACCGAGGTGGCCGGGCAGTCCCGCACCGCCGTCAGCAGCGCCACCCGGCTGCCGGACAGGCGGCGCAGCGCGAAGGTGAGGGCATGCGCGGTCGCGGGGTCCACCCACTGGGCGTCGTCCACGATCAGCAGCACCGGCTGCCGTGCGGCGAGCGCGGCCAGCAGCGTGACCACCGCCGCGCCCACCAGGAACTGGTCGGCCGGACCGGCATCGCGCCCCAGGGCGCGGGCCAGGGCGCCCGCCTGCGGCTCGGGCAGCGACGGCAGCCGATCGGCCAGCGGGTTGAGCAGTTCGTGCAGGGCCGCGAATTCGAGCCGGGATTCGGCCGGAAATCCACTGCAGGCGAGCACCCGGAAATCGGTGGCGGACAACTCCGCCGCGTGCAACAGCGCGGATTTCCCGATACCCGGATCACCCCACAGCAATAGTCCCCCGCCGTGACCCGCTTGCGCCCGGCTCAAAACCCGAGCCAGTTCGGCCTGTTCTCGTTCCCTCCCCTGGAGAACCCGGATCTCGCGCACATCGCAACTTACCTCGCAACGCAAGAACCGGACAAATTCGACAGGTCGGTTCGGACAGCCGAGACCGATTGTGAGATAGGGCATTCCGAGTCTCGCATTACCGACCGATTCGATGACCGATACATAGACCGATTACGAAACCCGGACTGCCCCTTATAATGCGGACCGCAATTCGACGAACCAATTCCCGGGCCGGACGATATCCTCCCGCATTGCATTCCCATCCGTCTGTCCGTCAAACATCGGGCAGCCCGCGGTCCCCCGCCCGCCCGCATGGGATGCGGGCGCGGCCGGAAATAGTTAGCCTGCCGAGGTGGATGACCGTGAGCGCAAAGAATTTTCGCCGCTCCTAGATGAGGCCCTGGGCCCGGGCGCGCCCGTCACGCCGGAAGTCCGGATCGGGCGCAACGACCCGGAGGGCGCCCTGCCGGAATGCGTGCGCTGCGGCCGGCCCGCCGCGCTCGCACTGCGGGCGGTCTGGCTGTCCACCCGGGCCGTGCTCGCCGGGGACACCGACGTGGACAAGCTGATCCGGGTCGACGCGTGCGGCGGATGCGCGGGCAGCGTGGCCGGGATGATCCTCATCAACTGGGACCCGCGCTACTGGGGCGAGTCGGTCCACCTGGACTGACAGCCCCGGAAACCTCAGCGCGGGCGCACGATTCGCATGCCGTTGTCGAAATCGACGTCGCCCAGATCGGCCCGGCCGCTGAGTCCCAGCTTGCCGAAGACCCGCGACAGATGGTGTCCCACCGTCCGCGGGCTCAGGAACAGCTCGGTGCCGATCTCGCGATTCGTCAGCCCCTGGGCGGCCAGCCGCGCGACCCGCTGCTCCTGCGCGGTCAGCACCGAGATCTCGCCGTGCGCGGTGACCGGCGCGGCGCGGCGCCCGGTGAGCTCCAACTCCTGCTGAGCGCGCAGCATCCACTGCTGCGCGCCCATCCGCTCGAACGCCTCCGCGGCCGCGCGCAACTGCTCGGCGGCGTCCGCGCGGCGGCGGGCCCGGCGCAGCCATTTGCCGTACAGCAGTTGGGTGCGTACCTGATTCAGGTCGTGGCGGGTGCGCCGCACCGCCAGCGCCCGCCGGAAGTACCGGTCGGCCCGCTCGTCGGCGCACAGCAGCGCGCGGCAGGCGTAGGCGGCGGAGACCGCCCAGTCGGCGCGGGAGCGGATCGCCCAGTCCCGGATGTCCGCGTAGTAGGTCAGCGCCTCGGCGTGCCGGCCCACCCGGGTGGCGGCCTCCACCAGATCCAGTGCGGCCAAACGGGCGTAGGTGGGATGCCGGGCGTCGTGCCCGGGCTGCGCGAGCGTGCGCAGGCGCAGATAGGCCGTCTCCGGATCACCGAGGCTCAGCGCGTGGAAACCCAGATGCCAGTGCGCCGACGCGATCAGCGACTGTGCCCGGCGCGGCCGCGCCAAGGCCAGCACCTGCTCCGCACCCTCCCGCACCACCTCCGAATCACCGTGCAGCGCCGCGATCTTCGTGCGCAGCGCCCAGCACTGGGCGAGCACGTTCTCCACGCCGCCCGCCTCGGCCAGCTCGAACGCCTCGGCCAGGGTCCGCTCGGCCTCGGCGAAGCGGCCGTTGGCGAACTGCACGATCGCCAGCTGCGGCAGCAGCGACACCGCCGCCGGGGCCGCACTGCCGCGCAAGGACGCCACGGCCTGCGAGTAGGGCTCCAACGCCACGCCCGCCAGCCCCCACAACAGCACCAGCGGCGCGGGCGGCAGCGGCCGGATCATCGAGTGCAGTCGCGAATCACCGTCCGGCCCGGTGATTTCCGCGATGTCCAGCTCCAGCACGCCGTGCCCGGCCACCCAACGCGCCCGCTCGGCGTCCAGACGCAGCAACGCCGCGGTGCGCGGGTCCACCAGCTCGGCGTCACGCAGCAGCAGCCGGCTCGCCCGCTCCGGTTCGCCGGCGACGAATTCCAGCAGCCCGGCCAGGCCGCGGCTGGCGCTCGCCGCCCG
>NZ_JBSGBY010000869.1:0-2652 GCF_053601505.1 Nocardia sp. NPDC004722 | reverse complement strand
GCCTCGACCCACCGATTCCCCGGCACATTCACGCACCTTCCCACCCGCTCCCAGCAGCAGAACCTGGGCCTGCCGTTCGGCATGATCCTGTTCGGCGCAGCCATGGGCGCGCTGTTCGCGGTCGTCTACTACCTGGCCATGAAGCGGGTCGGGCAGCTCACGGCCCGCAACCTGGCGCTGCTGGTCGCCGGTGGCATGTTCGTGGCGCTCTACGCGGTGCCGTTCCTGAAGTACCCGGCCAACCCGCCTTCGATCGGGCATCCGGACACCATCAAGGAGCGCACGGGTCTGTACGTGCTGATGATCGTGCTGAGTGCGGCGTTTTTGCTGGGTGCGGTGTGGCTGGGTCGCAAACTGGCTGCGCGCCTGGGCAATTGGACCGCGTCCGTCGCGGCGTCGGTGTCGTTCGTCGTGGTGATGGCCGTGGTGATGGTGATTCTGCCGTCGCTGGGTCATCTGTCGGCCAACAAGTCCGAGTTCGGCGACTTCGACACCGAAACCCCGCAGCCGCTCAAGGACGCCGCGGGGACCATCGTGTATCCGGGCTTCCCTGCGGACGACCTGTTCCACTTCCGGCTGTACTCGTTCGCGGCGCAGCTGATCCTGTGGGTGGTCATCGGTGTCGGATTCGCTTGGCTGGCACCGCGTGTGGTGGGCGAGCGTGCGGACGCGTCCACGCCCGCGGTCACGGCGGCATGAGCGCTGTTACCCGCCTCACCCTGGTGACCCACGCGATCACCGACGCGGTGCAGGCCGCCCGTTTCCCGATCGACGAACCGCTCAGCGCGCTGGGTGAGCGGTCGGTCGCGGAGGCGGGCGGCCTGCCCGGCTCCGAGGCCCGGATCGGATACAGCGCGCCCGAACTGCGCACCCGCCGGACCGCCGCGGCGCTCGGGCTGTCCGCCGAACCGGACGACGCGCTGCGGGATCTCGATTGCGGTGACTGGGCCGGGGAGTCGATGGACGCGCTGGCGCCGGAAGCCTTGATGGGCTGGCTCACCGACCCCGACTACCGCGGTCATGGCGGTGAGTCCGTCACCGATCTCGTGAAGCGCGTCGGTGACTGGCTGACCGGGCTCGCCGGTCGCGGCGAGCGGATCGTCGCGGTGACGCATCCGGCGATCGTGCGCGGCGCGATCCTGTGCGCGCTGCGGGCGCCCGCGGAGTCGTTCTGGCGCATCGACATTCCGCCATTGACCGCCACGACCCTGCACTACCGCCCGCCGGGCTGGACATTGCGCTCCACCGCGCACGCCGTGGCGGACTGAGATCGCGGCGACGTGACACCGGGACGGGTCCACTCCTTGGGACGAGGAGTGGACCCGTCTTTTGCATTGCCATCGACTTTCGCTATATTCGCGGACGCAGCTGGTTCGCCGGAGGTGGAGTCGAGGAGCCCCTGACTCAACCCCGAGGCGTCGAAACCCGGTGGTGCGTTCGCGCATCGCGTGGGTGAGAGGGAACCCGGTGGAAATCCGGGACTGTCCCGCAGCGGTGAGTGGGAACGACAGCCGTCATTCGCACTGGGCGCCTCGAGTTATGCCTGGGAAGCGACGGTCGGTAGGACCAGCCCCGGGTGTGAAGCGCCGGGGTCGCCTTCTTCTAGGCGGTGCCCACGAGTCCGAAGACCTGCCGGTTGTGCCGGATACGCCGTATCCGGCGGTCGTCGCCTCGTGGATTGGGCGGTACGCCGAGAGTGACCCCGGGCACGGGAACGATGCTGCTATGGGCTCCTTTCAGCGTGCGCTCGTGATGGGCGGCGGTCACTGGCTGCTGACCATGGAGTTCATTCGAATGTTGAACCCTGACAACACTTTCACCGCGACCGTGCTGGGGCTGCCGCGCATCGGCCCGAACCGGGAACTCAAGCGGGCGATCGAGGCCTATTGGGCCGGACGCCTCGATGCCGACGGCCTGCACGCCGTCGCACGGGACCTGCGCACCGCGCAGTTGACCGCCGCCCGCGACGCCGGTCTGGATTCCGTTCCGGTGGGGACGTTCTCGTACTACGACCAGGTGCTCGACACGGCCGTGCTGCTGGGCGCGCTCCCGGAGCGGGTGGCGGACATCGCAAACGAGCTGGATCGCTACTTCGCGGCCGCGCGCGGCAATGCCAAGGTCGCGCCGCTGGAGATGACCAAGTGGTTCGACACCAACTACCACTATCTGGTGCCCGAGCTGTCGGCGGCCACCGAATTCTCCCTGCACCCGGAGAAGCCGCTCGCCGAGTTGGAAGAGGCGCTGGCACTGGGTATTCCAGCGCGCCCGGTGGTGGTCGGACCGATCACCTTCCTGAAGCTGGCCAAGTCGGTGGACGGCAGCAACCTGCTCGACCGCCTGCCAGATCTGCTGCCGCTCTACGAGCAGTTGCTCGGCCAGCTGGCCGCAGCGGGCGCAAAGTGGGTGCAGCTGGACGAGCCGTCGCTGGTCACCGACCTGTCCGACGCCGAACTGGCCGTGGTGCACACGGCCTACCGGCGGCTGGCCGAGCTGCCGGATCGACCGGCCATCCTGGTGGCGTCGTACTTCGGCCGGTTGGGCGCGGCGCTACCGGTGCTGGCGGAAACCGGCGTCGAGGGCATCGCCGTCGACCTGGTCGCGGGCGGTGACGCGGATGTGGTTGCGGCACGGGCGATCACGGACCGGCTGATC
>NZ_JBSGBY010000868.1:0-2675 GCF_053601505.1 Nocardia sp. NPDC004722 | reverse complement strand
GCCGGAGGCCACCGCCGCCCACAATCTGGCTGTGCTGCGCCACATTCAGGCGCTGGAATCGCCGCGTGGCGCACACGCCGAAACCTGGCTCGACGCGCTGACCGCGTGGGATATCGCGATCGGCGCTGCCGACTCGTGGGCCTGGCTGCGCGCCCGCACCGACGCCATCGGCGACAACCGCTCCGGCACCGCCGCGCTGGCCGAACTGCGCGACGCGCTGCCCGCGGCGCTGCTGCACCTGCACGCGAACCTCATCGTCCGCTCGGCGGTGACCGGTGATCGCAAGGCCGCCGAACTGCACCTCGACGTCCTCACCCGGTTCGCCGACCAGATCAAGGACCGCGCGAGCAGTTTCGACGCGGCGACCGTCGACGGCGTGCGCGACGCCGCGGTCCGGAAGCTGGCCGCGCACACCCGAGCCCTCTCCGACGACGCGTCGCGCGCCATCAAGAGCACGCCCAAGGACGCGGGCGCGACTGCCCAGCGCCTGCTCGACAGCGCCAAGCTGCCGCTGCTGGTCATCGACCGTCTGCGCCCGGTGACCGATCCGATCGGCAGCGGCGCGCACGACGACCTGGTCCGCATGGCCATCGCCTGCGATGTCGCTCAGTTCAACGAGACCCGTTCGGTGGCGACGAGTCTCGACATCCTGGAGCGACTCGGTCCGCTGGCCACCACGCCGTCCATCCGCGACCGGCTCGCCGCGGAATTCGCGGCGACTGCGGGCAGCCAGATCGCCGGACTGTGCGTGGCGGCCCGTGACAAGACCGACGGCAACCCCAAGCAGGGCCTGCAACTCGCGCGTGAGCTGCTCGAGGACACTCGAATCCCCCTGGCGCGCATGCGATCCGCGCCCAAGCCGGACGCGGAGAACATCGAGCGGGCCTCCGACCGGATCGCGACCGCCGCGATCAACTGCGTCGTCGGCTATTTCAACGAGACCAGCGAGCTGGAAGCCACCGCGGAGCAGCTGGACAAGATCCGCCCGCTGGCGCTGGGCAAGGAAGCGCTGGAGTACCTGCACAATCAGGACAAGGTGCTGGCCGGAATCCGGGCCAAGCGGGAAGAGGCGCGACGACTCGCCGACACCTGCTGGTTCTGCGAACAGCGGACCAAGGACGAGGCGGCCAAGTACCGGGTCGGCCTGCACAACAACGTGACTCGCCAAGGCAATGTGCGGCGCTGGAACTCGCTGCACGTCGATGTGCCGCGCTGCGCGGAATGCAAGAGCGCCCACGCTCCCGGCGCGGTGATCTCCGGCCTGGCCAGGTTCTTCGGCGCGATCGCTTCCATGGCGGTATTTTTCGGGCTCCTCGGCGGCCTGTTCAGCGAGGGTCACCCGGCGTCGGCGTTCGCGACCGCGGGCGTCGGTGTCGTGGTCGCCATTCTCGCCTACATGGCGATATCGGCCAATAAAGAGGCACCCGATCGGGCCCACAAGTATCCGCGTGTAGAGCAACTGCTGGCCGAGGGCTGGAGCAGAGGCGAACGGCCGTAACGGCGACTGGCAAGGGGAGAGCAAGGTATGCAGGACAAGGACTTCCATCCACTGCTGGTGGATCTCGCCACCGGTGTCTGGCGGTTGAGTGACAAGCTGGGCGCCGATTCGGAGACCGCCGAGGATCCCGTCAAGCTGCTGAGATCCATTACGCGGCAGGTGAACTCGTTGTCGCAGGCCCTCGCCGACGCCGGTGTCGTCGTGCAGAGCCACACCGGTGACCGTTTCGACGCGGGCCAGTCGGTGGAGGTGGTCGCGTTCGCGCCCTCGGAGTCGGTGACGTGTGAGATCGTCTCCGAGACCATCACCCCGACCGTGTACATCGACGGCCACCTCTCGCAGCGCGGCCAGATCATCGTCGCCGTACCGGAAAGCGGGACCGGACAGGCTGTTTCGGAGGTGCTGCGATGAGCCGTACGACCATCGACTTCGGTATCGATCTGGGCACCACCAACTCCGCCGTCGCCGTGCTGCGCGGGGTCGAGGCGGAGGTGATCAAGAACAACGAGGACGCCGACACCACGCCCTCGGCCGTCTGGATCGACAAGCGCGACAAGCTGCGGGTCGGCCGGGCCGCCAAGGAGCGCAGCGAATCCGACCCGGAGAACACCGCCGCCGAATTCAAGCTGCGCATGGGCACCGCCCAGGAGAAGGTGCGCTTCGAGGCCAGCGGCCGCGAGCTCACCCCGCCGCAGCTGTCGGCCGAGGTGCTCAAGTCGCTGCGCGCCGATGTCGCGCAACGCCTGGACGAGGACATCGAGGCCGCCGTCGTCACCGTCCCGGCCGCCTTCGACATGAGCTCGTGCGAGGCCACCCGGATCGCGGCGGAGGCCGCGGGCCTGCGCTACGCGCCGCTGCTGCAGGAGCCCACCGCCGCCGCGCTCGCCTACGGCTTCCAGGCCTCCGACGAGAACGCCCGCTGGCTGGTCTACGACTTCGGCGGCGGCACCTTCGACGCCGCGGTCATCCAACTGCGCGACGGTGAGTTCACGGTGCTCGAGCACCGCGGCGACAATCACCTGGGCGGCAAGCTGATCGACTGGCTCATCGTCGAGGAACTGCTGATCCCCGCGGTGCGCGACAGCGCCAACAGCTCACTGAAAGCCCTGGGCGGCTTCGCCATCGCCGCCCTCGTCCTGTTCGTTCTCGCACCCGCCATGCTCACCGACTTCCGGTT
>NZ_JBSGBY010000867.1:0-2676 GCF_053601505.1 Nocardia sp. NPDC004722 | reverse complement strand
GCGCAGTTTCGATCCGCTCGCGGACGGGCGGTCGGTGCCGGATCCGTACTACGGCGATCAGGCCGATTTCAGGTTGGTGCGCGAGCAGATCGAGGGCGCTGATGCGCGCCCGCGGCCTCACCGAGCGCCATCACCGCCAGGAACACCACCGAGACCGTGGCCACCCATCCCGCCACGAAGGCGAGCGCGTTCGTTCTGCCGCGCGGTGAGGCCAGGATCAGGATGATGGCGATCAGGGCCAGCGGACTGATCGCCACACCGACGGCATGGCTGAGTATCTGCCCGGACGCATGGTGCATGAATTCTCCTGTCGGGGTGTCGAAATGGATGGTGTTACGAACTCGACGGGCGTGACCCGTTCACGCCCACGATGGGCAGCATCAGCGCGGCCGGGGCTCCCGCCGGGACGATCGGCGCGTGCGGTGCGACGGGGTGGACGCGGCGATACGGATTCCCCTGGGCCGGACGGGGATCGGGCTCACCGAGGTTGGGCCAGAACGAGGCGGCCCGCTCGGCCTGTGCCGAAATCGTCAGCGACGGATTGACTCCCGGATTCGCCGAGACCGCCGCACCGTCGACCACGTACAGCGACGGATAGCCGTGCACGCGGTGATAGGGGTCGATCACACCGGAGTTCGCGTCCGTGCCGATCACGCAGCCGCCCAGAAAGTGCGCCGTCATCGGCGTTTTGAAGATATCGGCCCAGGAGGTGGCCGGCTCCGCCTTCATCCGCTTCGCGATCCGCTTGGCCGCCTCGTACCCCACCGGAATCCAGGTGGGGCTCGGCTCACCCTCGCCCTGGCGGCTCGCGTAGCGGCGGCCGAACAGTCCGCGGCGGGTGTAAGTGGTGATGGAGTTGTCGAGATTCTGCATGACCAGCAGCAACATGGTGCGCTCGGACCAGTTGCGCACGTTCAGCTCTCGCAGGAACCGCCCGGGATGCCGCACGGCGAGCTTGGCCAGCCGCGTCACCCGCGACGACGAATCGGCCGGATCCTCACCGTCGACCATGAGCGTCTGCAGCAGGCCCATGGCATTCGAGCCCTTGCCGTAGCGCACCGGCTCGATGTGGGTGTCCGGGCTCGGATAGAACGAGCAGGTGATGGCCACGCCCCGGGTGCCGTCGTAGGCCGGATCCACCTCCGGCTTGCACGAGCCCAGAATGGCTTCGGAATTGGTCCGGGTCAGCTCCCCGAGCCGCCGTGAGAGTCGCGGCAGGATCTTGCGGTCGCGCATGCTGAACAGCAGCTTCTGGGTGCCGCGGGTGCCCGCGGCGAGCACCACGTGCCGGGCGGTGAAGGTGCGCGTCCCGATCCCGGGCAGCTTGCCGGTGCGTTTGGTGCCGACCGTCCAGCTGCCGTCGGAGCGCGGCGTCACCGCGGTGACCGTGGTGAGCGGAAAGATCTGTGCCCCACCGCGTTCGGCCAGCCCGAGATAGTTCTTCAGCAGCGTGTTCTTCGCGCCGTGGCGGCAGCCGGTGGTGCATTCGCCGCATTCGATGCAGCCGGTGCGGTCGGGGCCGACACCACCGAAGAACGGGTCCGGCACCGTCTTGCCCGGCTCACCGAAGAACACACCGACCGGTGTCTGGATGAAGGTGTCTCCCACGCCCATCTCCTCGGCGACGGAGCGAACCACCTCGTCGGCGGGCGTCCAATACGGGTGGGTGACCACGCCGAGCATCTTGCGGGCCTGCTCATAGTGCGGCGCGAGTTCGCTCTTCCAATCGGTGATGTGCGCCCACTGCCGGTTGTCGAAGAACCCGTCGTGCGGCACGTAGAGCGTATTGGCGTAATTCAGCGATCCGCCGCCGACGCCCGCCCCGGCCAGCACCACGCAATTGCTGAGCGGATGAATGCGCTGAATTCCGAAGCAGCCCAGGGCGGGAGCCCACAGGAATTCGCGCAGATGCCAGCTGGTCTTGGCGAAATCGGCGTCCGCGTACCGGCGTCCGGCCTCGAGGACCGCGACCCGATAGCCCTTTTCCACCAGCCGCAGCGCCGTCACACTCCCGCCGAATCCGGAACCGATGATCACCACGTCGAAATCGTTGCTCTGATCCATCGCCACGAGCTCTACCTCCGGTTGTGCGGGCACGTCGCCTCCGGAGCATAGCCAGCAGATTGCTGAAATTCGGTTCGCGCGGGCCCTTTCACCCGTTTCGGGTGAGTACCGCGAAACGGACTCGGATTAGCTTGAGGATCGCCACATGATCCTCAGTGAACTGGAGCAAGAATGAAGTTCCCGCTCATCCAGCTTGGTTCGGCAACCCTCGATCTGACCCAGACCATCACCTCCATCGCCGCGCAGATCACCTATCTGATGCAAGCCTGGGGCAGCGCCTAGGTCACCGACTTCCCGCTCGAAATACCCCTCCTGGCCGACAGGTTTCGAGCGGGCGGGCCGGTGCGGCGACACCCCTCATCACGCCGCACCGGCCCTTTCCCTTGATCGGCGACCCTGAATAGCGTTCAGAGCAATCCGGTCCGGCGCGCCCGATCCAGCGCGTCGGTGCGCGAACTGGTCCCCAATTTCCCGTAGATGCCACGCATATGCGTTTTCACGGTATTGATGGAAACCCCGAGGTCCTTCAACGCGGGCTGTGCGGGATAGCGGCCACGGGCACGCCACCCGGTAGCGGTGTCGATATCGGTCACGGTGAATCCGCGCTGTTCG
>NZ_JBSGBY010000866.1:0-2680 GCF_053601505.1 Nocardia sp. NPDC004722 | reverse complement strand
ACGGCCATGAAGGCGTCCACGTTCTCGGGCGTCACGACCGCGCACATGCGTTCCTGCGACTCGCTCGAAAGGATCTCGGCGGCGGTCATATTGGCGGCGCGCAGCGGGACCTGGTCCAGGTCGATGAGCATGCCGCCGTCACCGGCCGCGGCCAGTTCGGAAGTGGCGCAGGACAATCCGGCGCCGCCGAGGTCCTGGATGCCCACCACGAGTCCGGCGTGATACAGCTCGAGACAGCACTCGATGAGCACCTTCTCGGCGAACGGGTCGCCGACCTGAACGCTCGGCAGCTTCTTACGGCCGGAACCGGATTCGTCGCCGGAGAAGGTGTCCGAGGCCAGCACGGACACGCCGCCGATGCCGTCGAGGCCGGTGCGCGCACCGAAGAGAATGATCTTGTTGCCCTGCCCGGAGGCGAAGGCCAGGTGCAGGTCCTCGACCCGCATGACGCCCGCGCACAGCGCGTTCACGAGCGGATTGCCCTGGTAGGACGGGTCGAACACGGTCTCGCCGCCCACATTCGGCAGACCCAGCGAGTTGCCGTAGCCGCCGACGCCGCGCACCACGCCGTCGACCACACGCCGGGTGTCCGGGTGATCGGCCGCGCCGAAACGCAGCTGGTCCATCACCGCGATCGGGCGCGCGCCCATGGCCATGATGTCGCGCACGATGCCGCCGACGCCGGTGGCCGCGCCCTGATAGGGCTCCACATAGGAGGGGTGGTTGTGCGATTCGACCTTGAAGGTCACCGCCCAGCCGTCGCCGATGTCCACCACACCCGCGTTCTCGCCGATACCGGCGAGCATCGACGCCTTCATCTCCTCGGTGGTGGTCTCACCGAAGTAGCGCAGGTGCACCTTGGAGGACTTGTAGGAGCAGTGCTCCGACCACATCACCGAGTACATGGCGAGCTCGGCGTCGGTGGGACGCCGGCCCAGGATCTCCTTGATCCGGGCGTACTCATCGTCTTTGAGGCCGAGTTCCTTGTAGGGCTGCGGGTGGTCCGAGGTGGCCGCGGCGTTGCTGACCGTGTCGACGTGGCTGGTCACGGGAATACCAGAGTCCTTTCGGCCGGGCAGGTCGAGAGCGATTGCCGGCGTTGCTGGAAGTCGGCGAGAAATACGAACCGAGTCTAATTGCCTGCGTTTTCGTGCTTTACCCCGGCTGTCGCTGTGCTCGAGACCACTTTCTTCGTAGGATCACACACCCGCGCCCATGAAACCGACCGCGACGGGGTACCCGCTACTCTGAGCCGGTGAACGATCGATCCGGGGTCGCGGATCCGACCGAGAAACCCATGCCCACGCCGGGAAAGCTGACGCCACAGCAGCGGAAGTTGCTGCTGCTGGCGGTCGCGCTGTTCACCGTGTCGGCGGTGATCAGTTACGTGACGAAGTGGCACGGGTACATCGACCTACGGGTGTACCGCAACGGTGCGCGGGCCTGGCTGGACGGCCGGGACCTGTACGGGCCGATGCCCGCGGTCTACGGGATCGGGCTGCCGTTCACCTATCCCCCGCTGGCCGCGCTGTTCTTCGCGCCGCTGGCCCTGATGCCGCTGGCCGTCGCCGAGTGGGCGGTGCTGATCGTGTCGGTCGCCTCGCTCGGGGTGACGCTGTGGCTGGTCATGGATCGGCTGCGGCCCAGCCTGGCCCGGCCGACCCGGCTCGCGATCGTCATCGGCGCGGTGGGGCTGCTGCAATTGCTGGAACCGGTGCGCGAGACCTACGGGTTCGGGCAGATCAATCTGGTGCTGATGGCCGCGGTGGCGCTGGATTGCCTGGCCCGCAAGCCGTTCTGGCCGCGCGGCATGCTGATCGGCATCGCCGTCTCGGTGAAGCTGACCCCCGGCGGCTATCTGCTCTACTTCCTGCTGCGCAAGGACTGGAAGGGCGCGCTCACCCTGATCGCGTCCACCGCCGGCGCGGTCCTGGTGGGATTCGCGATCTTCCCGCACGATTCCGTGCAGTACTGGTTCCACACACTGTCGGACACCGGGCGCATCGGACCGCCCTGGTACGCGGGCAATCAGTCCATCAAGGGATTCGTCTTCCGGCTGGGCTACTCCACCTCGGTGTCCACGCTGCTGTGGCTGATCCTGTCGGTCGTCGCCATCGCGCTGGCCGCGGTGTGGATGAAACGGCTGCTGGACGACGGCGAGACGGTCGCCGCGCTGATGGTGAATGCCGCTGCGGTGCTGCTGGTTTCGCCGGTGTCCTGGTCGCACCACTGGGTGTGGGTCGCGCCCGCGCTGCTGGTGGCCGCCGACGCCATCGCTCGCGGCCGCCGCAACCCGTGGTTCCTGGGCGCGGTCGGCCTGGCCGTGGTCATGTTCGCCATCGGCCCGATGTGGCTGCTCCCGCACAACGGCGACCGCGAACTCACCTGGAACTGGTGGCAGCAGCTCATCGGAAACAGCTACGTGCTGTTCACGTTCGGGGCCTTCGTGGTGGCGGCACTGATGTACCGCCCGGCCACGGACCGCGTCGAGCCGGTCGACGCTTAGCGGGTCAGCTCCGGCGTCAGGAAGGCGGCCAGTGCGGCCGCGTAGGCGGGAACGTCTGCGGCGCCCATCATTTCGCGGGCCGAGTGCATGGCCAGTTGGGCCGCGCCGACGTCCACGGTGGGCATGCCGGTGCGGGCGGCGGTCATCGGGCCGATGGTGGAGCCGCAGGGCAGG
>NZ_JBSGBY010000865.1:0-2693 GCF_053601505.1 Nocardia sp. NPDC004722 | reverse complement strand
CATCGACGCGCTCGCGCCCGGCCAGCAGCAACGCCTGCGGAACGCGCCCACCCGTGCCACCCGGGACAGCGGCCTGCGCCTGACCGCACTGGACCAGGCCCTCATCGGCGAACTGTCCCGGGACGGCCGCGCCGCCCACACCGCCCTGGCCGCCGCCCTCGGCACCAGCGCCTCCACCGTCAAACGCCGCCTCGACGAGCTCACCCGGCTCGGATTGCTCAGCTTCCGTTGCGATTTCGCGCGGCCGCTGGGTGGCTGGCCGGTGGCGGTCACCTTCTGGGCGACCGCACCCACCGCCGCTCTCCCCGAGATCGGCCACACCCTCATCGGGCTCCCGCAAACCCGCAACTGCGCCGCCGTCAGCGGCCCCCACAACCTGGTGGTTCAGGCCGGGCTGCACTCGGTGGCGGAGGTGACGCGCTTCGAAAACCAGCTCGCCACCACGCATCCGGGCCTCGTCATCACCGACCGCACCATCACCCTGCGCCACGAGAAACTGCTGGGCCGCATCCTCGACCCCCACGGCCGCTCCCGCGCCGTCGTACCCCCCGACATCTGGCGCGACACCGCCACAACGACTTACGGATTCGCGCCGGAAGTCCAGTGACGCTCAGGGGACTGCCACCGGCTCACTCGAGACCGAGGTTCAATAGGTCGCGTTCAGGTAGTCGGCGGCGTGGGTGGTCCACAGGACGTCGGTGCCGGGCATGTTGTGGCCGGAGTAGAGGACGTGCTGGCCGTCGGGCCAGGGGGTCAGGTAGCCGAGGAGGCCGCGGACGGCGGCGGTGTAGCGGTCGAGGTTCACCGCCGGATTCAGGAGCAGGAATTCCAGGAGCTCGTGGAAGATCACCGGGGTGAGGTTGCCGATGCGTGCGCCTTCCACCAGTGAGAACGGTGAGATCGCGGTGTCGATGGCACGTAGCGGTGAATCGTCGGGGGAGGAGGTGATGATGTCGTCGGGGTTGGCGTACTCGCGCACATCCAGGCCCCACGGCCATTTGCCGCGACGGCCGTGCAGGCCGTAGGTCGTGTCGGGGCACAGGTTGGCCACCGATTGGCCCGCTCGGCGCATCGGATTGGCGATGTTGACCACGAAGGCGATCTCGAGCGGGGAATCGTCGGTGTTGGTGTACACGCCCGCGCGCACGCCCTCGAGGATCGTGCTGGCGACGATGCCGCCCAGCGAATAGCTCAGCAGCCCACACACATTCGGTGAATCCTGCAGTGCCTTGACTCCGGCGGCGACCCCCAGCCGCACCGAGGTGTCCAGCGACGGCCCCCACGTGTTCGGATCCGGTCCGATCGAGGCGGGCCAATCCGGTTCGAAGCACGAGAATTTCTCGGTATCCAGCAGCTTGGTGACGTCGTGCAACATCCCCGCCGGTGTCCCGTCGTCATTGCGCGCCTCCCCGGTGCCCCGCAACGTGATGATGTCGATCATTTCCTTGCCTCCCCACGCCGAGCCTTTCGACGTCGAGATCGACGCTAGGCCCGCGACAATGGCCGCTCGCGAGTACCGAACTACCCGATTCGCACCTCGCCGCGCCGGTAGGACCTGCGGGTTCGGCAGATTCGGGCGGGTGGTGCGCACACTGACTCGCGGGAAATCATCAGGATCGGGTGAGGCGCGACGATCCCGGGACCTGCAGAGTCGGTCGGGGACCGCGTGCGGGATGAGGGCGGGCAGAAGGCGGTGTGGGAGAGGGACATGGCGGCGACGGACAACAGAGCCCGCTTTCGGGCGGTATGGCGGTACGTCCGCAGCGCGCCCGGCACCTACCTGTGGCTGACGCTACTGCTGATCACCACCGTCGTGATGCGGATGCTGCCGCCCGACGAACTGCGTATGGTGCTCGGCGACCGCTCCACGAATCTGCATCACCTGCGCGAGGATCCGATCCGAGTCCTGATCGGCAGCGCCTTTTGGCTCCCCGGCGGCGGCTGGCCGGTGTACGTGCTGCTCTACTCCGTCTTCCACGCCCCGGCCGAGCGCTGGCTGGGTACCGTCCGCTGGCTGATCTGCTTGATCGTCGCGCACGTGGGAGCCACGTATCTCAGTGAGGGCGTGCTGTATTGGGCCATTCACCGCGGTCTGGCCCCCGCCGACGCCGTCAACACCCTCGACATCGGCGTCAGCTACGCGCTGGCGGGCATCGTCGGCATCCTCGCCTACCACCTCACCCGCCCCTGGTGCTTCTGGTACGCCCTCGCCGCCGTGGCCTTCTTCGGCACCGCGATGCTGCTGCACCCCACCTTCACCGCCGTCGGCCACTTCACGGCTCTGCTCATCGGCTTCGCCTGCTACCCGCTCACCCGCGGCCGTCCCGGCCCGTGGACTCCACACCTGCCCCACCGCACCCGAACCTGACGGCATCCCGACCTGGCCGGGGATACGGGACCTGCCAGCGGCACCGGGACCCCACTGCGGCGCCGGGACCTCGCAGCGCCAACGGGATCTCGAGCGGCACCGGGACTTGACCGCGGCACCGCGGACCTCGGCGGTTCACCGCGGTGGCTCGGAAAGCCGAAACCGGGCGGTCTGTCCCCGCTTTCGCGGGGCGATCCGCCCGGTTGGTACTGCTTTGGCTAGCGCGGCAGGTCCGCCGCGGCCGACTCGTCGAGCAGCCAGGTGGTGGATTCCGTGCCGATCGCGCCCGCCGCCGGAATGTCCAGCGGCGACGCGCCATTGAGCG
>NZ_JBSGBY010000864.1:0-2696 GCF_053601505.1 Nocardia sp. NPDC004722 | reverse complement strand
GCGCACCCACTCGGCGTAGCGGATGAACTCCGACGCGCCCACGACCACCATCAGATTCCCGGCCCTCTGCGCGATGAGGATCCATCGAAAGGCTGCTGACCGGGCGAGGATTCGACGTCGAGGCGCGGATCTCCCCGAACGTCATCGGCACGGATCTGCACATCGTCTACGCGCTGCGCTCCACGCTCGCCGCGCCCGCACCCGTCCGGGCCGAGCACCGCGCGGAACTGCTGCGTCCGCACGAGACCTGGAGTGCCCCGGCGGCTTTGGGCGCGGTGGTACGGGAACGGCTGGGCGAGCGGCTGCCCGGCTACATGGTGCCCGACGTGGTGATGGTGCTCGACGCGCTGCCGCTGACCGTGAACGGCAAGGTGGACAAGGCCGCGCTCCCGGTGCCGGTGGTGGCCCGAGCCACCTATCGGGCACCCGCCACGCCGGTGGAGGAGGTGGTGGCCACCGTCTTCGCCGAGGTGCTGGGCCTGGATCGGGTCGGCGTGGACGACGACTTCTTCGTGCTGGGCGGCAATTCGCTCTCGGCGACACGGCTTTCGGCCCGGTTGTCCGACGGCGTGGGTGTGCCCGTCGCTGTCCGGGACGTGTTCGAGGCATCGGCGGTCGCGGCGTTGGCCGGACTGCTGGCGGACCGGGTGGCCGCGGCGCCGACCGTGGCGGAGGGGCCGCGGCTGGGTGCGCGGCCGCGTCCGGAGCGGGTGCCGCTGTCGTTCGCGCAGCAGCGGATGTGGTTCGTGAACCGGTTCGATCCGGACTCGCTCGCCTACAACATTCCCATGGTCATCCGGCTGTCCGGCGCGCTGGACGTGGCGGCCCTGGGCGCGGCGGTGTGGGATGTGCTCGAACGGCACGAGGTCCTGCGCACCCGGTACCCGGACGCCGACGGGGTGCCCTATCAGGTCGTGGTGCCGGTCGCGGAACTCGAAGCGGCACAGCTGGATCTGAGCGCGGTCGCGGTCAGCGAATCCGCGCTGGCGGCGGCCATGTCGGAGTTCGTGTCGACGGGATTCGATGTGGCCGAACGGGTTCCGCTGCGGGCCCGGCTGTGGTCCACCGGCACTACGGAATTCGTGCTGGTCCTCGTCGTGCATCACATCAATGCCGACGGCTTCTCGATGGCCCCGCTGGCCCGCGATCTGGCCGCGGCCTACACGGCCCGCCACGACGGTCGGCGACCGGAATGGCGTCCGCTGCCGATGCAGTACGCCGACTACGCGCTGTGGCAGCGCGAACGGTCCGGCACCGCCGATGATCCGGAATCGCCGCTGGCACAGCAGCTTCGGTACTGGACGACGCGGTTGGCCGAGTTGCCGGAGCTGATCGAGTTGCCGACCGATCGGCCGCGCCCGCCGGTGGCCTCGCATTGCGGTGCGGTCCACGCGTTCACGCTCGAGCCCGCGCTGGTGTCGGGCATACAGGCGCTGGCGCACGCGCGCGGCGCGAGCGTGTTCATGGTCTTCCACGCGGCGCTGGCGGTGGTGCTGGCGCGACTGTCCGGCAGCGCCGATATCGCGGTGGGGTCGCCGGTGGCCGGGCGCGGGGCCGCCGAATTGGACGGGCTCATCGGCATGTTCGTCAATACCGTTGTGCTGCGGGCCCGCGTGGACGAGTCCGTGCCGTTCACCGACCTGCTCGCCGATATTCGCGCGGCCGATCTGGACGCCTTCGCGCACGCCGACGTGCCGTTCGAACAGGTCGTGGAGGCGCTGGATCCGGCGCGCAGCCAGGCGCACCACCCGCTGTTCCAGGTGATGCTGGCCTTCCACAATCTGGATCAGGCGCGGCTGGAACTCCCCGATGTGGTGGTCAGCGCCACCGGGGCCGACACCGGGATCGAACGCTTCGACCTGACCTTCACGCTGACCGACACTCCAGATCGCGCCGGTGCCATCCCGGTCGAACTCGGTTATGCCACCGACCTTTTCGACGAGACCACCGTGGCGTCCCTGGCCGCCCGCCTGGTGGCGGTGCTGCGGTCGGTGACCGCCGAGCCGACCGTCCGGGTGCGCGAGATCGACGTCGTGACCACGGCCGAGCGGGCCTTGCTGGTCGATGCGTGGGGAGGCTACGGCGCTGCGGACGCCCCGGCCCCGGTGACGCTGCCCGCCTTGCTGGCCGCGGCGGTGGCGGGCAACCCCGAGGGCGACGCGGTCGTGGACGGGGACGTGCGGCTGTCATATCGGCAGCTCGACGAACGGTCGAATCGACTGGCGCACAGCCTGATCGGGGCGGGTATCGGGCCGGAATCGGTGGTCGCGCTCGCATTGCCTCGGTCCCTGGACTGGGTGGCGGCGGTGTGGGCTGTCGCCAAGACCGGCGCGGCGTTCCTGTCGCTGGATCCGGCGCATCCGATCGAGCGGAATCGGTTCGTCTGCGGTGATTCCGGGGTGTGCCGGGTGATCACGCGCGGTGGACCGGTGGGATTCGGGCCGCAGGAGATCGACCTCGACGAGATCGCGGAGTCCACCGCCGGTGCGGCCTCCGAGGTGTATCCGGCTGTGCGCTTGGACAACACCACTGTGCGCTTGGACAACACCGCCTATGTCGTCTACACCTCCGGTTCGACGGGACAGCCCAAGGGCGTCGAGGTCACCCATGCCGGGCTGGCGGCCGTGGTGGCCGACCATGTCCGGCGCTGCCGGGTGGATGCCGGGTCGCGGGTGCTCACCGTGGCGGCCCGCACC
>NZ_JBSGBY010000863.1:0-2697 GCF_053601505.1 Nocardia sp. NPDC004722 | reverse complement strand
CGAGAATCGGTGGATCCCAGTGGATTCCTCCACCGGCCGCCTGCTGATCGCGGCCTCGGGCCTGTAGCGGCCCGACCCGCATCGCCCGGCTAGTCTGAACCGGCTCCACCCGAGGTGGGGCCGGTTTCGTTCTCATTCGAAATCTCGGCGTGGAAGGAGTGCGAGTCGGTGGCGCGGTTGGACGCGGTGTTGTGGGATATGGACGGAACGCTGCTGGACTCGGAGAAGCTCTGGGACTTGGCGTTGCGCGAACTGGCGGCGGAGTACGGGCGCGAGCTGACCGAGGAGGTTCGGCACGCGCTGATCGGGGCGTCGGGGCCCAATGCCTTCCGGATCCTGTTCGAGGGGTTGGGGATCGAGCACACGCCCGAGACGGTCGCGCAGGGCTCGGAGTGGATGGAACAGCGGGTGACCGAGCTGTTCGGCGGTCCGGTGCCGTGGCGGCCGGGCGCTCGCGAGGCCCTGGAATTGGTGCGGGCGGCCGGGATTCCGATGGCGCTGGTCACCAATACCAAGCGGTCACTGGCGGAGTTGGGCCTGGACACCATCGGCCGCGAATTCTTCGGAGCCACGGTCTGCGCCGATGAGGTGCCGCACGGCAAGCCCGCGCCGGACCTGTATCTGCGGGCGGCCGAGTTGCTCGGCGTCGACCCGGAAAGCGCTGTGGCCATCGAGGATTCGCCCACGGGTGCGACCGCCGCGCACGCGGCCGGATGCGCGCTGCTGGTGGTGCCGTGCGAGGTGCCGGTGCCGGACGCGCCGGGACGCACCTTCCGCGAGAGCCTGGTGGGACTCACCGTCGAGGATCTGGAAGACCTGCTGCGGGTGCGCGCCGCCTCCTGAACCGCGTCGTTCCCATTCGTCCAAGGCCGGGCCGCGATCATCACCTAGCCTGCGGGGTATGGACAGTGCGCTGGAGCGATTGCGCGGCCTGTGCGCCGGGCTGCCGGAGGTGACCGAGAAGGTCAGTCACGGGGAACCCGCCTGGTTCGCGGGCGGCAGGAAGATGTTCGTCATGTTCGCCGACCATCACCACGACGAGCGGCGCGGATTCTGGTGCGCCGCACCGGCCGGGGTGCAACAGGAACTGGTCGAGGCCGAGCCGCAACGCTTCTTCCGGCCGCCGTATGTGGGGCATCGCGGCTGGCTCGGGGTGTACCTGGATGTGGTGGTCGACTGGGCCGAGATCGGCGAGATCGTCGAGGACGCCTACCGCGAGGTGGCGACGAAAAAGCTGCTGGCGGTGCTGGATTCCCGCATCGCCTGAGACCGGCCCGGCGAGAACGCCGGGCCGGTCCTGGTTTTCGGGTGCTCAGCGCAGCGGGCCGAAGAAGCTCTGCAGATCACCGGCCAGCGTGGCCGGATCCTCCATGGCCGGGAAGTGCAGGCCGCGTTCGAATTCCGACCAGTGCGCGTCGGCCGGGGCCGGGACGACGCGGCGGACGGTCTCGTCCGCGCCGAAGACGGCGAAACCCTGCGGAACCACCGGCGGCGCGCCCCACTCGGAGGAATGCGACTGCTCGTAGAGGGTGTGGGCGGCCGAGCTGCCCGAACCGGTGAACCAGTACAGGCTGACCGTGGTCAGCAGCTGGTCGCGGTCGATGGGCAGATCGGTCCAGGCCTCGAATTTCTCGGCGATCCACGCCAATTGGAGCAGCGGCGAATCCACCAGTCCGTAGCCGATGGTCTGCGGTCGGCTGTTCTGGATGGCGAGATAGCCCGAGCCCTCGCGGCGGAAGGCGTCCATGCGGTCGAGGACCACCTTGTCGACCGGGTCGTTGGGGTCGAGACGATCGGCCATCCCGGGCAGGAAGGTCGCCACGTTGGCCGCCGTCATCGGATCGGTGACCACGTGCACTCCGGTCACGTGCTCGCCGTCCAGTCCCGCGACCAGACCGGATACGCCGCCGCCGACATCGCCGCCGTGCACGCCGTAGCGGTCGTAACCCAGGCGGGCCATGAGCTCGATCCAGGCGCGGGCGGCACGGGCCATGCTCCACCCGGTCGCCGACAACGGCGTGGAGAGGGTGTAGCCGGGCAGCGAGGGCGCGATCACGTGGAAGGCCGGGCCCTCGGCGGGATCGGTGAGCCGGGGGATCAGGTACAGGAATTCCGCGATCGAGCTGGGGAAGCCGTGGGTGAGCAGCAGCGGCCGCGCATCCGGACGAGTCGAGCGGACGTGCAGGAAGTGGATGTGCTGGCCGTCGATCTCGGTGGTGAACTGGGGGAAGGCATTGAGCGCGGCTTCCTGGGCGCGCCAATCGAATTCGGTGCGCCAGTAGTCGGCCAGCTCGCGCAGCGCGGATTCGGGGATGCCGCGCTCCCAGCCGGTGCCGGGCACCTGGGCGGCCCAGCGGGCCCGGGCCAGGCGGTCGTGGAGGTAATCCAGGTCGGACTGGGGGATGTCGAGGGTGAAGGGGCGAATCTCGGTGCTCATCAAGGTGTTCCGTTCACTGGGAAGAACTCTTCCGAGGCTCTTCATCTTGCGCTTGGTTCCCTCGGTAGAAGCCATTGCGGAACGTTTCGTTCCGCAATTCGCGGATTCGTTCGGAGAATGTTGGAAACCTCCGCGCGGCTGCTGCGGCTGCTGTCGCTGTTGCAGTCCCGGCGCGACTGGACCGGCGCAGAACTCGCCGACCGGCTGCAGGTCACCGGGCGCACCATCCGTAAGGACATGGACCGGCTGCGTGAACTCGG
>NZ_JBSGBY010000862.1:0-2701 GCF_053601505.1 Nocardia sp. NPDC004722 | reverse complement strand
GACCCGGGCCGCCAAGGCCGCCCGCTCCACCACCAGACGCGACCGGTCGGTCGGCCGCAGTAGGACGCGCAGCCACCGGCCGTGCCGCGTCAGCAGTCCCGGCGCGAGCAGCAGCCCGAGCGCCACCAGCAGCGGCCCGGCCAGCACCGCGGCCCAGCTCGATCCCGCGAATTCCCCGTACCACGGTGAAACCGTCTCGCCCAGTGGCGATTCCAGCACCGGCAGCACCAGCCCCCAGATGCCGTAGCCGATGAGCGCCGCCGGGATCAGCAGCGGCAGCCCGGCCACCGGCTGACACACCAGCCACGTCAGATCCCGCCACGTCGCCGGATCGAACCACATGGCGCGGGCCTGACCGGCGAACCCGGCCCACCAGCTCGCCCGCGGGTCGCGCGCCTCCCGGTCCACGACAGAGAGCCGCGGACCCGACAGATAGGGGAGCGGCAGCTCCGCACCCGACCAGTCGGTGCCCAAGCGCCGGAACAGATTCGGCAGCCATCGCGCCCACGCCAGCACCCACATCGCCACCACCGGACCGGTGCCCACCACCGCCACGAGGCAGACCGCCAGCACCGGCGCGGCCGCCAGCGACAGTACGCTCAGCGCCAGGCAGCGGAACACCGCCAGCACGCCCGCGCCGAAACGCCGCCGCCATCGCGTCCCGCGCGCGAGCGCGGCCGCCGAGGCCGGTGCCAGCAGCAGCCGCGTCCAATAGCCGTGCAGCACCACCATGGTCGGCGCGATCACCCAGCCCAGCACGATGCTCACCACACCCAGTGCCGCGAGCCACGACCACGGCCGCCACCACAGCAAGGCCAGCCCAGCCCCGATCATAAAGGCCGGGAACGCGGCGAGCGTGCCGCCCACGAACGGGTCGGTGAGCATCCACAGCAGGTCCCGCCAGGTCGCGGGATCGGTCCACACCCACCGTGAGCGGGTCCCGAACACGGCGGTGCGCCGGGTGGGATAGACGGTGCCGTCGGGGGCGCGGAATCGGTCGTCCGGGCCGGCCACGGCCACCTCCGGTACGGCTCGGTAGGGCGAATCGATCTGCACCGCGGACCATGTCGCCGACAGCCGCCGTGCCAGCGCCGCCAAGGCCCGCACCCGTTCGACGATCGGCGGGAACAGGAAGATGAGGCCGACGCAGGCGGCGACGATGGCGACCGCCTGCGCGAGGAAGGCCGCCAGTTGCACCGGCGCGAGCGCGCACCATGCCAGCCCGCGCCCGATCGCCCGGATTCCGGTGTACAGCCGCGACACTCCCACCTCCTCGTCGGTTCCAGTCTGGCCTACCGGGATTCGTGTCGCAGTGCCCTCAATCCCCGGGTCAGGGGTGGGGCCAGCCCTACCCCATCGGGGTGCCACGCGGATGTCGCCGCAAGCCCGAGTCTCGTAATTTCGTTGCTACCAGCAGTTTTCGGAATTCTCGGAGGAATGTCATGCACACCTCGACCGCGGTGCCCGCCCCGACAGCGGAGGCGGTACCGGATCCGAGGCGGGCCGCGCTCGCCAATCTCGCCATCAATGTGGTCGCCCCGATCGCTCTCTTCTACGGGTTGCGGGCGGGCGGCGTCGACCAGTGGGCGGCCGTCACGCTCGGCGTCCTCCCGCCGACCGCCTACACCGCGTGGACCGTCGTGACCCGGCGGCGCGTGGATGCGCTGGCGTTGTTCACGATCGGCGTGCTGGTGATCAGCGTGGCGGTCTCGTTCCTCACCGGCAGCCCCCGGTTCGTGCTCGCCAAGGACGGCTGGGTGACCGGCGTCATCGGGCTCGGACTGTGCGCGACGCTGCTGCGGACACCGTTCTATCTCCAGATGGCGCGGGCGATGACGACCGGTGCCGTGCGCGAGCGCCTCGAGATCAGCTGGGCGCGCTCGGCCACCTTCCGCCGCGCGGTGCGGCTGGCCTCCCTCATCTGGGGTGTCGGGCTGATCGCGGACGCGGTGGTGCGCGTGGTGCTCGCCTACACGCTGCCCGTCGATCAGGTGCCGTTGATCAACGGCGTGCAGTACATCGTGGTGTTCGTGGTGCTGGAGGTGTCCAGCCTTCGGGCCGTGCGCAATTCGCGCACCCGCGCCAAGGTCGCCGCCGAAGCCGGATTGGAGCCGTGATGAGCGACGGGGCTGTGGTGAACGACGGGGCTGTGGCGAACGACGATGTCGTCCTGGTGACCGGCGGCGCGAACGGCATCGGCGCGGCGGTGGCCCGCCGCTACGCCGCCGCCGGGGCGAAGGTGGTGATCGCGGATCTCGACGAGGACGCGGGCCTGGCCGTGGCGGCCGAGACCGGCGCGACCTTCGTCGTCACCGATGTCTCCCGCGAGGACGACAATCGGGCCGCGGTCGAGGTCGCGCTGGCCGAATTCGGCCGCCTCACCGTCGTGCACCTCAATGCGGGCGCGGGCGGGGCGGGCGGCGCGGGCGCGGATTTCGACCTCGAGCGATACCGCCGGGTCATGGCGATCAATGTGGACGGCACCCTGTTCGGCATTCGCGCCGCGCTCCCGGCCCTGGTCGGTTCCGGCGGCGGGTCGATCGTGGTCACCTCCAGCCTCGCCGGAGTCGCGCCCACGCCCTTCGATCCGGCCTATTCGGCGAGCAAACACGCCATCATCGGTTTCGTACGGTCCCTGGCCATGGTCTGGTCGGAGGCCGGGTCGAGGCCAAGGGCGCCGATCCCGAGACCAAGCAGTTCG
>NZ_JBSGBY010000861.1:0-2719 GCF_053601505.1 Nocardia sp. NPDC004722 | reverse complement strand
CGCGGCTCTTCGGCGTGCTGCGCGATGAGCACTCCGAGGGAGTTCGCGTACTCCAGCGCGCGGCGCATGATCAGCGGGTCGTAGACGCACATGCCCCGGGGCTCGGGATTCGTCGGCGAACACCAGCGCCACCCCGTCCAGTTCGGCCAGCGGCACCGTGCGCCGCTGTGCCCAGTCGTGTCCGTCGCCGACGAGCACGCCGAGCGGATCCCACCGCACGACCTCCGACGCCACCCCCGCCGGCAGCCGCGCCGCGCACCCGATGCCGACGTCGAGCCGCCGCTGGGCGAGCAACCGGCATGGTGTCGAAACTGGCGTCTCCCACCGCGACTCGCAGCACCGCGTCCGGCCCGATCATGGTGCGGGTCGCCGCCGCGGCCCGATCGACGTGGCTCAGGATCAGCCGGGCCTCGGCCAGCAGCAGCGTGCCCGCGGCGGTGAGCCGCACGTGGTGGGTGCTGCGCTCCACCAGCGGGACGCGCAATTCCCGTTCCAGCCGCTGGATCTGCTGGCTCAACGCCGATTGCACGATGTGCTCGCGGGCCGCCGCGCGCCCGAAATGCAGTTCCTCCGCCACCGTCACGAAGTAACGCAGTTGCCGCAACTCCACGGCGTTTCCCACCTGTATGCCGCACCGGCCGCGGTGATCGCCGAACTGCCCCCGTGCGTGGATCTGACCTCGCAGTTCGCCCCGGTCTACGACCAGGGTGAGCTGGGCTCCTGCACCGGCAACGGCATTGCCGGGGCGCTGCAGTTCGATGCCATGAAACAGGGGCTGGCCGACGAATCCGTCCCGTCGCGGCTTTTCATCTACTACAACGAACGCGTCATGGAAGGCACCGTCGATCAGGATTCCGGCGCGATGATCCGCGACGGCATCAAGAGCGTCGCCAAGGTGGGCGCGTGCCCGGAAACCGAATGGCCCTACGACATTTCGGCCTTCGCCACCCAGCCACCGCCGAAATGCTATGCCGATGCCGCCGCGCATCGGGCCATCGCGTATTCCCGCGTGACCCGCACGCTGTCGCAGCTGCGCGGCTGCCTGGCCGACGGCTACCCGTTCGTGTTCGGGTTCACCGCGTACCAGAGCATCTTCGATCCGGAGGTGAGAACGACCGGGGCGATTCCGCTGCCCGGAGCCAAAGACCCTGTGGTGGGCGGACATTGCGTGGTCGCGGTCGGTTACGACGACGGCCGGTCGGTGTTCCGCATCCGCAATTCCTGGGGTGCGGGGTGGGGGCTCGACGGCTACGGGACCATGCCGTACGCGTATCTGCTCTCGGGCAACGCCTCGGACTTCTGGACCGTGCGCACCGTCGCGGGCTGAGCGAAAACGCATGGCCGCCAAGCCCTGTACCCCGATACAGTGCGGCCATGACACGTTTGAATCAGATCGTCGCCGTCGAGAAGGGAATCAAGTCACGCACCTTCTCCGACCTCACCGAGGCCCACCACAAGTTGGCCAAGAACCCTCTGCTGAGCGGTATTTCGCGCACCTACCGTCCCAAGGACGAGGAGGGCGAGCAGTTGCCGCCCGAGTCGACGCGCGTGCAGGTGAAGGCCGATGAGGTGCTGTCCACGACGGCGGAGATTCTGACCAAACTCTTCGATGTGGTGGCGACCAAGGATTGGGCCAACACCACCGCTGTCGCCGACGTGGTGGTCGACGGGCGCACCCTGGTGGCGGGCGCGCCCATCACCTACCTGCTGTTCCTCGAGAAGCAGCTGACCGACCTGCACACCTTCGTGCGCAAGCTGCCGGTGCTGGACGCCGCGGAGTCCTGGGAGTACGACCCGGCCGCGGATTGCTACGCCACCGAGCCGGTACAGACGGTGCGCACCAAGAAGATTCCGCGCAACCACGTGAAAGCCGAAGCGACGGAGAAGCATCCGGCGCAGGTCGAGGTGTACCACGAGGATGTGGTGGTCGGGTACTGGCGGACCATCAAGTTCTCCGGCGCGCTGCCCGCCAAGCGGGTCCACGAGCTCACCGAGCGAGTCGAAAAGCTGCAGGAGGCAGTGAAGTTCGCGCGCGAGGAGGCCAACAACGCCGAGATCACCCAGCGCAAGGTCGGGGCGGACGTCTTCGGGTACCTGTTCGGCTGAGGCCGTTACCGCGGGCCGGGCACCCTTTCGAGGTGTCCGGCCAGCAGGTCCGGGTGGGTGAGCTGCGGATAGTGGCCCGCACCCGGTATCACGGTCACCGGGTGCTCGACGGGCACGACCAACGGATCGGCCGCGCCCACGACGATCTCGACCGGGACGCTCACCCGGTCCAGCAGTGCGCGGGCCGAAGCTCGCTCGGCGTGCACGGCCCGCAGGGCGGCCACGACCCGGCGCGCGACTCCGGGGCGGTGCAGATCGGCTGCGGCGCTGTCGATCTCGGGACCGGGATCCACTCCCAGGGTCGCGGCGAGCCGTGCGGCGGACATGCGCCGCAACATCCACGCCGCGGCCGGCGAGCGGGTCGCCATCGAGCCGGGGGCCTGTAGGAACGCCGGTGCGAGGAGCACCAGCCCGCCGACGCGGTCGGGATGGTCGATCGCGTAGCGCAGTGCGGGCGCGCAGGCCAGCGAGTGCGCGACGAGCACCGGCCGGGTCCGGACCTCGCCGAGCAGGTCGGCCAGCCACGCCTCCGTCGGCCGCCGGGAGGCGGCGGATCGGCCGAGCAAGGGCCAGAAGAACTCCCACACCGACACGTCGAAGGTCGACGGCGTCT
>NZ_JBSGBY010000860.1:0-2736 GCF_053601505.1 Nocardia sp. NPDC004722 | reverse complement strand
GGGTGTGCCGAGGCCCGGGGCAGTGGGCGCTTCCTCTCGCCACTGCCCCGGCGCGCGGCGTTGCCCGGTGGGCGGACGGCGTTGGGAACGGGAAGGATTCGGGGCGGACTCGACGTCGGTTCCGGAAGACGCGTCGGGAGGGTTCGGGCGGGAGCTGCCGGTGGTCTCGCGGGGCGGCGACTGGTCGGCCGAGGTGGTCGTGTCGTCGGTCGTGTGCCAGGTGGAGCGCTGGTGGGCGGCCGAATTGTCCTCGGGGGGAGGCGAGTAGGAGGTGGGGGCTGTTGAGGGGCCGTAGTTCCAGGTGCCTGCGCTGGAGGTGTAGGGGTCGGTGGAGTCGCGACCGAAGAGGTCGTGGCTCTGGTCGGGAGCCGAGGTGCGGGGCGCACGCGGGGTGCGCTTCGCGGCGCGGGCGCTGGTGGCCTCGAGTTGGCGGCGGAGGCGTTCCACCGCGTCGAGGCGGGGGGTGGGCCCCGGCGAATCAGGCCGGGGCCCTTCGGAATCCCGAGGGGTCATCGATCAGAAGTCGGCGGCAGCGGCCTCGTCGACGGTGACGTCGGCGCCGATGCCCAGCTTCTCCTTGATCTTCTTCTCGATCTCGTCGCGCACATCGGTGTTCTCCAGCAGGAACTTGCGGGCGTTCTCCTTGCCCTGGCCGAGCTGGTCACCCTCGTAGGTGTACCAGGAGCCGGACTTGCGGATGAAGCCCTGATCGACACCCATGTCGATGATCGAGCCCTCCTTGGAGATGCCGACACCGTAGAGAATGTCGAACTCGGCCTGCTTGAACGGCGGGGCGACCTTGTTCTTGACGACCTTCACGCGGGTGCGGTTACCGACCGCGTCGGAACCGTCCTTGAGGGTCTCGATACGACGCACGTCCAGGCGGACCGAGGCGTAGAACTTCAGCGCCTTACCACCGGTCGTGGTCTCCGGGGAGCCGAACATGACGCCGATCTTCTCGCGCAGCTGGTTGATGAAGATGGCGGTGGTGCCCGAATTGTTCAGGGCCGACGTCATCTTGCGCAGCGCCTGGCTCATCAGTCGCGCCTGCAGACCGACGTGGCTGTCACCCATCTCGCCCTCGATCTCGGCGCGCGGCACCAGGGCGGCGACGGAGTCGATGACGATGATGTCGATGGCACCGGAACGCACCAGCATGTCGGCGATCTCGAGGGCCTGCTCACCGGTGTCCGGCTGCGAGACCAGCAGCGCGTCGGTGTCGACACCGAGCTTGCGGGCGTACTCCGGATCCAGCGCGTGCTCGGCGTCGATGAAGGCGGCGACACCGCCGTTGGCCTGGGCGTTGGCCACCGCGTGCAGGGCGACCGTGGTCTTACCCGAGGATTCCGGGCCGTAGACCTCGACGATGCGGCCACGCGGCAGGCCGCCGATTCCGAGGGCGACATCCAGCGAGATGGACCCGGTGGGGATCACCGAGATCGGCTGGCGCTGCTCCTCTCCCAGGCGCATGAGCGCGCCCTTGCCGAAGCTCTTCTCGACCTGGGCCATGGCCAGTTCGAGGGCCTTGTCACGATCGAAAGCCGCTGGTGCCATCGTCAGTTCCCCTTCTCAACGGGTTGAGTCTCGTTCTCTGTGGTTGGCGCCCACATTAGAGAGAGGCACCGACAAGTTCCGACGCCGAGCTTAGACGAACAGATGTTCGACGCAAGCGACGCGCTGAACGACACGCAAGGCAACCCGCGACACGCGAGGGACTTCAGGGCGCGACCGCGATCTTTCGGGCATCGATCAGGCTCTGCGACTGCTTGAAAATCCGCAGGGCGGGCGTCACCTCGACATCGTTGATCCCCGGCAGCGCGCCCAGGCGTTCGGTGACGAACCGGTAGAGATGGGCGTTGTCGCGGCAGACCACCGAGATGTTCAGATTCGCCGTGCCGGTGACCGCGGCCAGATACGCCACCTCCGGGTACTGGGCGATCGCCATGCCCACCTCCTCCAGATGCCCCGGATGCACCTTCAGCCACAATGCCGCCCGCGCGGTGTAGCCCATGAGTTCCAGGGCGAAGTCGAGATCGAAGTACAGCACCCCGGACTCCGTGAGCTCGTTCATCCGCCGCGCCACCCGGGTCGCACTCCAGCCCGTGGCGGCGGCCAGTTGCGCGTACGGCGCGCGACCGTCGCGCGCCAGGATCGCCAGCATCGCCTCGTCCTCCCGCGACAGCGTGACCGGGGATTCCGGCCCGAGCGGATCCCACATGGGCGGGCGCGGACCGAGTTCCGCCAGCTGTTCGGAGGTCAGCAGCCGGCCGTAGCGCGGCCACTCCTCGGTGAACGGGAACTGCCGCAGCACCTCGAAGACGCTCAACCCGAGCACCGGGGTGGCGCGCGGGATCATCCGCAGCAGCAACTCGTCGCGGCGTTGCAGCGAGCGGGTCCGGCCCACGCACATCACGTCGAAACCGGTGCTCAGCAGCGACACCCAGCTCAATTCCGGCACCCGGGCCAGGGATTCGGCCAGCGACACCGCCTTGGCGGGCGTCGAGGTGATGCGCATGATCCAGCGCGGCTGCCCCAGCGGCACGGTATTCACCTGTCCCGCAACGTGAATCACGCCCCGCGTGCGCAGCGATCGATACCGCCGCGCGACCGTCTGCTCGGAGACGCCGAGGATCGCCCCCAGCCGCGCGAAGGGGATGCGCGCATCGGTGACCAGGCCGTGCACGATCTGTTTGTCGAGCACATCCAGGACGGAGGAATCATCCACGTCTTCCTCAT
>NZ_JBSGBY010000859.1:0-2740 GCF_053601505.1 Nocardia sp. NPDC004722 | reverse complement strand
CACGCTCCCGGAGCCGTTGCACGCGCACGTAGCGGTACCGCTTGCCGACCCGCCGGAACCCGGTCGCCAGCACCAGCCCCGCCGCGACACTGCCTGCCGCACAGACGATCACGCCGAGCAGTGTGGGCTCGTGCCCCAGCAGCACCCAGGACGCTCCGACGGCCGCCACGCCGAGCAGGCCCATGCTGAGGGCGAGCCCGACGGTGGAGGCGAACCGCGCGCTCCCACGGCGCAGCGTCCGCGCATTGGATTCGGCGTACGCACCGGCGAACAACAGCAGTAGCAGCAGTCCGACGGCCGTGGCCGTAGTCGTGGACCGCTGCTGTGTCCGCACTCCGAACCTGTAGACGGCCGTCTCGGACCCGTTGCGCGACAATGCCAATTCCCCGGTCAACCGCCCAGCCAGCACATACTTGTTCACCGGCGCGGCCGCCTCCCCCGCCCCACCCTGCAACGTCGCGACCTGTCCCCCGACGCCGACCCCGAGCACATCCACCGAAAGCTTCGCCGAATCCGCGTCACTCCCGCTGACCGCGATCGCCACCGGCTTCGACAGGTCGAGCTCCACAGTCCCGGCCGCCGGATCCGCCCCGCCGATCCGAATCATCCCGGCAGGCGGCACATCCCGATCCGCCGCACCCACCCCCAACAGCGCGGCCGCCCCGGTCGCGACAATCAGAACCGCCGCCGCCAGGAACGGCACCCGAGGCGACGGCAACGTCACTACCCGCTGCACCGGCACCAAATCCCCCCGCGACACCTCGACGAGCCGCACCCCACCATGCTGAATCGGCTCTCTGGGCCGCACCGGCGTCATTCCCCCGGCCGACCCGGGTCCTACCGGCCCGGGCGGTGGTGGTGTCGCAATCCCACCGACCGGCGGCGTGCCCGGCCCGCGTGGTGAACGCAGTGTCGGCGCGCTGCGCGAGCCCGCTGCGGCCGGTAATGCGTTCGTACCGCCAGAGGCCGCTGGCCGAGGAGGCTGAGCATCGCGCCCTGGCGGGATCGGGGGCTGTCGCGGTCCGTCACCGGGCTGTGCACCGGCGGTCGGGGCGTACGGCGAATGACGGGGCGGGTTCGATTGCGGGGCGGGCGTTATCGCGCCGGGGCCACCGGTCGTCGCACCCGGAGGCGGGGCTACCCGGCCGGGGCGCCGAGTCATCGGGCCACGCGATCGATCCATCGGGCCGGGCGGTGGGGTCCTGGGGCCGGGCGGTGGCGGGCCGGGTTGGGGGGTCCACAGGCTGGATTGGGGGGTGTTCTGGCGGGGCGGTGGGGTGAGGGGGCCTGGCTGGCGGGGGTGGGGGCGGGAGCCGCCGGTGGCGGCGGCGACGATGGTGTCGGCGCCGATGACCGGGATGCCCACGGGGGTGAGCCAATTCGCGCCCCAGAGGTGGGCGGCGGGTTCGGCGAGGGCGATGCCGAAGGTTTCGGCGGAGTCGTAGCGGTCGGCGGGGTCGGGGGCGAGGCCGCGCATGACGGCTTCGGCGATGGGGTGGGGGATGAAGGGGGCGACGTCGGTGAGGGGGACGGGGTCGCCGTAGGCGTGGGCGAAGAGCAGGGCGAGGGCGTCGGAGCCGGTCGGGAACGGGAGCATGCCGGAGAGCAGCTGGTAGAGCATGGTGGCGAGGGCGTAGACGTCGGTGGCGGGGGAAAGCTGCTGGCCGCGAACCTGTTCGGGGGCGATGTAGGACGGGGTGCCGATGATCTCGCCCGCCCGGGTCACCAGGGTCTCCTCATCGCCGACGATCTTGGCGATGCCGAAGTCGGTGAGTTTCAACGTGCCGTTGGCGGCGAACATGAGATTGGAGGGCTTCACGTCGCGGTGCAGGATGCCGCCGCGATGGGCCGCGTCCAGCCCGGCGGCGCACGAGAGCGCCACGGCGAGGGCGGCGGTGGCCTCGAATCCCGCGGTGATGAAACGGTTCTCGACGGTGCCGCCGGGCAGGTACTCGAGCACCAGCAGGCACAGGTCCTCGTGCTCGACATAGTCGTACACCGGCACCACGTGCGGATGGTCCAGCGCCGCCATCACCCGCGCCTCGGCCACGAAGCGCCGCCGCACCTGCATATCGTCGGCGAACTGCGGCGGGATCTGTTTGATGGCGACCCGCCGCCCGAGCCCCCGATGCACCCCGGCCAGCACCACCCCGCACCCGCCGCGCCCGATCTGCCCGCCGACCTCGTACCCGGGCAGCGCCGCCCGCACCCGCGCCAGCTCGGGATCGGTGGGATTCCCCGCGCTCATTGCCCCGCACCCCCGCTCGCTTCGCCCGGCAGGCTGCGAATCGTCGGTTCATCGTCGCCGGGCGGCGGCAGCGGTGTTCCCGGTTTGCCCAGATCCACGCCGTGTCCGAGGGTCGTGTCACCGAAGGCGCGCGGACCCATCACGGTCGGCAGTCCACCCGAGTTCGGGTCCATGGCCGATGCGAGCGGGCCGTTGCCCGGATACAGGGCACCGGTGTTGATCTTCTGGGTCTGCGCATCCGCCCCCGGAATGGGTTGGCTGTACGCCTGATTCGGCTGACTCGACGGTCCTTGCGGCTCGAGGTCCCGGAAGGTCCCGCCGGGCTGCTGCGGGGTCAGGTTGGGGTACGTCCCGCCGTAAGGCGGATTGGGCCCGGGTCCGGCCGGGAACAGGGCCGGGCCCGAAGCCGACCGGTCCCACGGCGGGCTGGTCCTCAAGACCGAGCTGGCCTCCGAAATGCCCGGCGCGGCACAGCGTCGCCGCGATCTCGGC
>NZ_JBSGBY010000858.1:0-2743 GCF_053601505.1 Nocardia sp. NPDC004722 | reverse complement strand
CTCCGCGCCCGCCGCCTCGCCGCCCTGTCGGCCGAAGCCCCCGCCCCCTCTGCTCCGCCCCCCGCAGCACCCGCGCCCATGGCTCCCACCGCCGACATCTCGCCGAGCCAGCCCCTCAAGCCCGCATCGGATCTGTCGGCGGCTCCCGTGGTCGACACCCCGGCACCCCAGTCCACCGATCTCATCGCACCCGCTCCCGAGCCCGCGGCATCTCCGGCTTCGGAACCTGCCGCCCCGCCGCAGACCGCGCCCGAAGCTCCCGCCGCCGTCGAGAAGCCGGTAACCCACGCCGACGAGGCCCCCACCCAACTCATCACCCGCATCGTGGTCCCCACCGAAGGCGAGTAATCCGCCGCTCCCGGTAAGCCGCCCGGATCAGCACCCGGTCGGCGCTCGGGTGCGTTTGCGAGGCCGACCGAGACGGCGGCACGGTTGACAATGCGTCGGCGCTCGAATGCCTCCACGCTCGAATGCCTTGGTGCCCGGCTGGCATGCTCCTGCACGCAGTCCTGGGTCGAGGTCACCTCCGCAGATGCTCGCCCGGCTCAGCGATTGGGCCAGGCACGTGCACCGAAACCGATTGCGGCAGAGCCTGATCGGCCCATGAGCGGGCCGAGCCGCACCACCTGGGCGGCGTGCTTTCTGCGCGAATCATGGCCTCCGGTGACACCGGCTGAAGTGGAGCCCGTTCACGAAGGCCGCTGGGCTGGCGGCGGCGGGGAGGGCGTGGTCGGCGGGACTCGCCGGAGGAACTCTGGGCGCGGACCGAACCGAGAGCGGTCGACATACGTTGTACTGATACGCCGGGCTTTTCGCCGAGTTCGAAAGAGCCGATATATGTCGACATTCAATGGGCTGCCCGCCCATGTCCTGCTCGTGCACGTGATCGTCGTGCTGGTGCCGCTGACCGCGGGGCTGGTGGTGCTGTGCGCGTTCTGGCCCGCGGCGCGTGCCCGGCTGATCTGGCCGACCGCCGTGCTGGCGGTCGTGGTGACGGCACTGACGCCGGTCACCATCGAGGCGGGGGAGTGGTTCCAGAAGCAGCTGGGGAATCCGCCCGTGATCGACGAGCACGCCAGGCTCGGGCATCAGATGCTGTACTTCGTTGCGCCGCTGCTGATTTCGGCGCTGCTGCTGGTGCTCGCGCACCTGCGGCAGCGCAGTGAGAAACCGGTGGGGCGGGCGGCGGTGGTGGCCATCGCCATCGTGGCGCTCGCCGCCGCCGGCGCGGCCGCCTGGCAGACCTACCGGGTCGGGGATTCGGGGGCGCACGCGGTATGGAACGGCGTGCTCAACCACTAGCGATGCCGAACCGCTAGGAGAAAGCGACTGTCGTGACCCGGCGGCCGGTCTGCGGGGCGGTCACCGGGTCACGACAGTGCGGCACGGTCAGATCTTGCGGATGACCGTGACGACCTTGCCGAGGATCTGGGCGTCATTGCCCGGAATCGGCTCGAACAGGGGGTTGTGCGGCATCAGCCACACCTGGGAACCGGTGTGCTTGAACGTCTTCACCGTGGCCTCCCCGTCGATCATGGCGGCCACGATGTCACCGTTGTCGGCCACATTCTGCTGACGCACGACCACCCAGTCACCGTCGCAGATGGCGGCGTCGATCATGGACTGACCGACGACCTTGAGCAGGAACAGCGAGCCCTCGCCGACCAGTTCGCGCGGCAGCGGGAAGACATCCTCCACCGCCTGCTCGGCCAGGATCGGACCACCGGCGGCGATCCGGCCCAGCACCGGGACGTAGGTCGGGATCGGGTGCTCGTCGGTGGACTCCACCTCGGTGTCGACCGCGCGCAGCTTGGGCACCCCGGTGGCGGCGCGCATCGCCGTCTCGTCCAGGCCCCGGACATCCACGGCGCGTGGACGATTCGGGTCGCGGCGTAGATAGCCCTTGCGCTCGAGCGCGCGCAGCTGGTGTGCCACCGAGGACGTGGAGGTGAGACCGACGGCATCGCCGATCTCGCGGATGCTGGGCGGATAGCCGCGGTCGTGCACCGAGGAGCGGATGACCTCCAGCACCTTGCGCTGGCGCACCGTCAGGTCCGTGCCGGAGCCCGTCGACTCGGCGGAGGCGGCGTCGCCTCCTGAGAGACCAAGGGGTCCGTTGTCACCTTCCGCGCCGCCGTGTTCGCTCACCGCCGCTGTCCTCCGTTCACTGCTGTCGCTCACCGGAATTCGTTCCCGGCGCTCATTGACCTCCGTGGGATCCGAAGATTCTGTGCGTCCGGGGAACTCGTGACTCGACTGTAGTCCGTGTGACGCGTGTGATCAAACATCTGTTCGACGCATGTCGGGGAAATCAGTGACATTGTCGGTGGGCCGTGGTAGAAATTCGAACATCAGTTCTTCGAACACATGATCGAGTCAGTTGTCCAGCATCATTCGGTCCGCCCTACCTTGGAGGTTTCTTCGATGCGCGCCGTGGTCAGCGAAATCGACACTCTCGGAAGCGATTTGGGATTCGACAGCATCCCGTGGGAGCTGCGCACGGCGGGCGCGCCCACCGGCCTGCCCGCCGCGCTCTCGCATCCCACCGCGGTCCGCCGCCCGTGCCGTGCCCGGGTCCGTCCCGCCGCCCGCACCGATGTTCGACGCGACCATGTCGTCGTGCGACACGCGGCCGGACGCGCCAGGGGCGTGCATCCGCTCGAGCGCGTGCAGCGCGCGCAGACCGTCATGGCCCACTCGGACCATACGGCGGGGTCGACGTTTCGGTAAGGGACGCCGAATG
>NZ_JBSGBY010000857.1:0-2746 GCF_053601505.1 Nocardia sp. NPDC004722 | reverse complement strand
GCGCCTTCGGCAAGGCGATGACCGACCGCGGCCTCGGCGGCCACATCGTCAACCTCTCCTCGATGGCGGCCTACACCCCGCAGCAGGGCTTCGCCGCTTACTCCACCTCCAAGTCGGCGGTCTTCATGTTCTCCGACTGCCTGCGCGCCGAACTCGCCGCCAAGGGCATCGAGGTCCACACCATCTGCCCCGGCATCGTGCATACCAATATCGTTGCCACCACCCGCTTCTCGGGCATCTCCGCCGAGGAGGAAGCCGCCAAGCAGCAGCGCTACGACAAGCTGTACGCGGCCCGCCGCTACGGCCCGGACAAGGTCGCGGCCCAGATCGTCAAGGCCGTGGAGAACGGCCGTGAGGTCGTGCCGGTCACCCCGGAAGCCTGGCTTCAGTACCGCTTCAACCGCTATGCCCCCGCGGTCGCCCGCTTCTTCGCGGCGCGGGTCAAGCTGACGTAATCCGTCCGCACGCATGAGTCGGGCCCCCGATGGGTATCCATCGGGGGCCCTGCCGTTTTCGGCGGGTTCGAGCGGCCGGGGAGGGCCGCGGAGAGGGGGTACGGCAATGCTCGGCGGCATCATGATGGCCCTGATCGCATTGGCGATCATCGGATGGATGGTCTGGCTCGAGCGTCGGCGCGCTCGCAACCAACGGCTGCAGTGGTCGCTGCCCTGGCGTCACGGAACGGACTGGCCCAGCTCCTACGGCAGTGGCGGCGGGCACGGTGCCGGGCCCAGCGGTTGCGGCGGTGGTCACAGCGGCTGCGGCACCGGGAGTAGCTGCGGTGGCGGCAATTGCGGTGGCGGCGGTGGCTGTGGGGGCGGTAGTGGTGGCTGCAGCGGCGGTGGGGGTGGCTGTGGCGGCGGCGGAGGCAACGGCTAGCAGGTCACGGCCGTCCCCGGAAAATGGGTTTGCGGCATCGATCCGTCGCGGTAGCTTTCGCGATAACTCACGGTCATAGCGGCCGTGACCAGGGGGAAGGAGACCGGTGATGATTATCGCGATCATCGTGGTCCTCGTAGTACTCGCGGTGGTGGGGATCCTGACCGGCTCCAACCGCGACGAGTCCGATCGCCGACGCAGGCGCGACAGCTGGGGGTTCGGCTCGGACGGCGGTGACAGCGGCAGCAGCTCGAGCGGCGGCTGGGCCGACGGCGGCGGCCATCACGGCTGCGGCGGTGGGCACAGCGGTTGCGGTGGCGGAAGTAGTTGCGGCGGTGGCGGTTGCGGGGGAGGCGGCTGCGGCGGCAGCAGCTGACGGGTTGTCGCGGGCCGGTTCACTCCGCCCGTAGCGCCGCCTCGATGGAGTGGACCCGCTCCGCCGGAATTCCCCACGGATGGTCCACTCCGACAACACTGTCCAGATCCCACAGCACACATTCCTCACCCGGCTGAGCCACGAACGACCAGGCGACCACGGTGCGGCCCAGCTGATCAGCCATCGGATCACCCGAACCGCTGCCCTCCCCGTCGGGGAAGTGGTGCAGGAACTTGCCGTAGGCGTTATCGCAGAATCGCGCATACCGTTTGGTGCACAAGATGAGCCCGTGCCAAGCCTCGTCGACCGCATGCGACGGCATCCCGATCACCTGATCATCCCGCATCGCCGCCCCGCAACACCGCAACCATTGCCGCAAACCGGTTTCCACCAGCTCGCGGGGTTGCCACGGCGAGGTCTTGAACACGGCTTCCGGAAGCTCCAACTCCGCCACGGCCCGATTGATCTGGTCCACCCGCGGCGGCCGGGAACGGTTCAGCAGCATGGCATCACGCTACGTCGAGACCGACGCGGACCGCGAGCGTTATTCGACCGGAGGGCTGTCCGCCTCGACTTGGGTACGGAATTGTCCGGGTGTCAGTCCGGTTTCCTCCCGAAATGCCCGATAGAAATGCCGGTCGGTGGCGAATCCTGACGCGGCGGCGACCTCGGGCAACGGCCGGGTGGGATCGGACCGGATGATCCGGCGGGCGTGCTCGACCCGCATGCGGCGCACGAGCAGGCCGGGGCCGCCGATGCTTTCGCACACCCGGTAGAGCGTCTGCCTCGTCACCAGGCACGCTTGGGCGATCACATCGACGGTCAGATCCGGATCGGTGTAGTTCCCGCGGAGATAGGCGAGTATCTGACGGCGCTGGTGCAGCGCTTCCCCGGCGGTCACGCCATCGGTGTGCAGCGGCTCGATCGAGCTGAGGGGGAGGTTCCAGCGGTAAGCGTCGAGTAGGTCCTCGACATAGGTCGGCGGTACGTAGCAGGAGACGCGTCGCAGATGAATCGGTACGTCGCCGAGCGTCAACGGCTGGGCGGCCTCGATCGGGAAGGTCGCGAGTTCGGGCGCGGGGCTCGTCAGACCGCTCTGCTCGAGCACGGAGATTGCTTCCGATTCCTTTGCCCCGCAGCACCATTCGATGACAAGGTCGCGATCGCCGCGCGAATAGGTGTTGGCCAGCCCGTGCCTGGTCGCGATGAGGCTGGTCAGCTTCGGCCGCCGCAGGAGTCTGCTGAACAGATAGTCCCGGGCGACCGGATCGATACTGATCGGATTCGACCAGAGCTCGATCTCCGATGCTTCGGCGCTGTGTTCCCGGTCCGGCGCGTCACGCCAGAGCGCGTGGCCGCGGCGCAGTTTCACCTCGGGGAGGCGAAACTCGCCGGGCAGCCCGAATTCGACGGCCGCGGTGGTCGACACGTACCGCAGCAGAATATGACCGGGCCTCGACGGTGCGGGACGCATACCGGGTATGCCGCGGA
>NZ_JBSGBY010000856.1:0-2750 GCF_053601505.1 Nocardia sp. NPDC004722 | reverse complement strand
GCGGTGAAGGTGCGCTGCGGAGAAGCGGCGACGCAGGAACGCCACTACGGCCGCGATGATGCCGCCGATGATCACGATCGGGCACAGCAGGCCCAGCCAGCCGAAGCCGCTGCTCTTGGACTCGGGCTTGGCGGCTGGCGCGGGCGCCGGATTACCGGCCTTGGTGGGCGCGCCCTGGCCGGTGGCCGACTTCAGCGCGCCCAGAGCCGCGACCGTCGCGCTCGTGTAGTCGTGGTTGCTGCCGAGGCCGTTCTGGAAGGCCGTACCGGCGGAACCGGTGTCCTTGATGTGCGAATTCGCACCCGTGCGGATGGTGAAGAATCCCGCCTTGGTGTTGATGGCCAGCACCACATCCGACGCGCCGGCAACTTTGGACTGGGTCTCCTGATCGAACTTGCCGCGATCGTCGGAGAACTTCTGGGTGGTGAAGATCTGCACCGGATCCGTCAGCTGCATGGCCGCGTTCGTCACCTTGGTGACGTCCAGGACCTTGGAGTCGTCGTGCACGGTGACCGGCCCGGCCGCAGCCGTCCCCGTCGCCAGCAGGATCACCCCCGCCACGGCTGACAGCAGCATCAGTAAACGCTTGACCATGTTGACATTCCTTTGTCTGGGCGACATCCCTGCCGCCTCGGCATACGCGACACTACGGTCTGTTCGTCACGATCGCTTACCCGGAAGGAGTGCGCGTGCCCACAGTGGTCCGGGCGACCATCAAGCCCGGCAGCAAGAAAGGCCCCCTGGTCGAGATTCTCGAGGACGGGGCGCTGCAACTGTATGTGCGCGCCCCGGCGGTGGAGGGCAAGGCCAACAAGGCCGCCATCGAACTGCTCGCCGCCCACTTCGGCGTCGCCAAGTCCGCGGTCCGCTTGACCGGCGGCGCGACCTCACGGTTCAAACGCTTCGAAATCGACGACTAGCCAACCGGACTAGACCGCGCCGGGGAATCCCAGCTGCCGCCACGCCTCGTACACCGCGACCGCGGCGGCATTGGACAGGTTCATCGATCGCCGTCCCGGCAGCATCGGAATGCGCAACTGCTCGGTGACCCGGGGATCGGCGAGAACCTCCTCGGGCAGCCCGGTCGGCTCGGGCCCGAAGAGCAGCACATCACCGTCGCGGTACGCGATCTCGGTGTTGTGCGTGGTGGCCGTCGCGGTGAACGCGAAGACCCGCTCGGGCGCGATGACTTCCCATGCGGCCGCGAGACTCTGATGCACGGTGACAACGGCCAGGTCGTGGTAGTCCAACCCGGCCCGGCGTAGCTTCGGCTCGGATAGGTCGAAGCCGAGCGGTTCGATCAGGTGCAGCGCGCAGCCGGTACCGGCGGCCAGCCGAATGGCATTGCCGGTATTGGGCGGGATGCGAGGTTCGAAGAACACGAGATGGAACACGGGCTCCAGCATCTCAGAGCCCCGGTTAAGCTCGTGCGGTGAGTCCAGCCCATGCCGCACCCGAGAGTCGCAGCAGCCGCGCGGGGGAGTTCGTGCGCGAGAACCTGCCCATGCTGCTGGTGGCGACGGTGCTGGTGGTGGCCGTCGTATTCCTGGCCTGGGATCGCTGGCGGCGCGGGACGTTCTTCTTCGGCGGCGCGACGCTGCTGGCCGCGGCGCTGCGGCTGATCCTGCCGACCGACCGGGCGGGTCTGCTCGCGGTGCGCAGCAAGGGTTTCGATGTGGCGTGGCTGACGGTGCTGGGCGGGGCGATCATCGCGCTGGCCGCGACCATCAGCAGCCTCGGCGTCACCTAGGACCGGCCGAGGTCGGGGCCGCGACCGGGGTCGCGGCGCTGAGAAGTCGAGTGGGGCTGGTCTAGACGGACGTGATGCGGCGGCCGAGTTCTCGGCGTAGTACTTCCTGGTCGGGAAGTCTGTGCAGGACGCGGAGTATGGCCGGGCGGAGTTCACGCTGCTCGTCCTCGGAGAGCAGATCGACGAGATCGCGGAGATCCATGTCATCGAATGCGGCGGTCATGTCTGACAGATTACGACCGGAAGGCCCCGCGCACACGTATTCGGCGCCACCGGTTACGGAGGTGTCATGTCGACGAAACCGGAAGCGCGTCAGGACAATTCGCGCGAAACAGGCACGATACGCGAGGTAACGCGCCGCCCGCTGAGGCAGCGTAGATGCAGCGGTCGGGCAGCGCAGATTCAGTGTTGCGACACCCGCTGGGCGCGCGCCAGATCCATGGTCTCGAGCACCAGCTTGCTCACCGCGTCGAACTCGGTCAGGAAGCCGTCGTGGCCGTCGCGGGAGTGGATGACCTCCAGCCCCTTGGAACCGGGCAGCAGATCGGCCAGCTCCTGCTGGGTGCGCAACGGGTAGAGCCGATCCGAATCCACCCCGCCGATCACACACGGCACCGGCGTCGCCGCCAGCGCCGCCGCGACGCCGCCGCGCCCGCGGCCCACGTCGTAGCGGTTCATGGCCTCGGTGAGCAGCACGTAGGTGGCCGGGTCGAAGCGCGAGATGAGCTTGTCGGCCTGGTACTCCAGGTAGCTCTGCACCGCGTAACGCCCACCCGCCCAAGGGTTCTCGTCCCCCTGGGCATGGTTCTCGAAGCGATGGTCGAGCTCGGCCTCGGTGCGGTAGGTCAGGTGCGCGATGCGCCGGGCGATGCCCATGCCGGTCATGGGCGCGCGCCCGGTGCCGTGGTAGTTGCCGCCCTGCCAGTCCGGATCGGCCGTGATGGCGGCGATCTGGGTGGTCTGGGTGCCGATCTGGTCGGCGGTGGCGCGCGCGCCGACC
>NZ_JBSGBY010000855.1:0-2750 GCF_053601505.1 Nocardia sp. NPDC004722 | reverse complement strand
CAGGGATTTATGGCCGTCCAGTTCGGACACTTTGCGCTCGATGGCGCGATTGGCCACACCCTCGGGCTGCCCCGGCACGGTCGGCACCGCCGACCAGAAGCCGACGTTCACGTAGGTGCGGCCCGGCTCCAGCGGGTAGAGCGGCCAGGGGCGCTCGGCCGTGTTCGCGGGATCGTCGCGCAATCGCAAGGGGCACAGCCAGATCGGCTCGATCGGGATCTCGCGCAGGAACCACTCCACGAAGTCCGCGGTCCGTTCCAGCGGCACCTCGATGTCCTGGACCACCCGCTCGCGCGGCGGATTCCCGTGCCGCGCCTCGATCTTGTCGCCGATCGCGTACTTGTGGTCGAGCGCGATGAGCTTCCAGTAGAAGCTGGAGCGCCGGTACTGCTTGGGCCAGAAGCGCCGGATTTTCGGGTTCTGCGCGCCGAAAGCCCGTGAGCACCAGAACCAGTCGGTGTCCCAGCGCCACAGGTAGTCGGCGATGGTCAGCCGATCGCGCTTGGGCTGCTTCGAGTCGTGCTGGATGGACCGGTAGAAGATGTCCATGCCGGTGTAGTCGCTGACCGGGCCGGGCTCGTCGGTCTGGCGGCCCAGCACCAGGTAGCTCTCGTCGGCGGTGAACACCACCCCGTCGAGGTAGTCGACCGCTTCCCCGTCCCAGGCCCGGTCGGCGATGATCTGCCCCATGGCGGCTTCCAGGGCGCGCAGGTCGTGAAATCTGAGGTGCCGCAGCGCGACATACGGCTGAATTTTTTCCAGCTCGATCTTGAGCCGCGTCGAATACCCCAGTGTGCCGTACGAATTGGGGAAGCCGCGGAACAAATCGGCGTGCGCGCCGTCGCGGGTCGCGGTGACGATCTCGCCGGACCCGGTGAGCACGTCGATCTCGAGCACCGACTCGTGTGGCAGGCCGTTGCGGAAGGACGTGGACTCGATGCCCAGCCCGGTGACCGCGCCGCCCAGGGTGATGGTCTTCAACTGCGGCACCACCAGCGGGGCCAGCCCGTGCGCCAGGGTGGTGGCGACCAGATCCTCGTAGGTGGTCATGCCCGCCACGTCGGCGGTGCGGGCCTCCGGGTCCACCGCGATGACCTGCGTCAATCCGGACACGTCGAGTCCCGGCGCGTTGGTTCTCGCCCGCGCCCGGAACAGGTTGGACGTCTTCTTGGCCAGTCGCACATTCGCATCCGGGGGGATGGCTCGGTACGAGGTCAGCAGTCGATCGACCCCGGCGCGATGCGCGGCGAAACCTGATTCGTGTGCGGCCGGTGTGCGGCCGCCGTTCCCCAACAGACTCACTGCCACCTTCGGAAACCTATCGTGCACCGACCGGTACGGCCAGCAGGGGAGCACCGGCGGGGCGGTTTTTCACATACAGTTTGCGTGCGTGTCGGCAGGTTCTACCTGCTTTCCGGCGACGCTATTCCCGGTCTCGCCGTGATTATTCTTACTGGAGCTAACGATTAGGTGTCGATGATCAATTGCGCTGTGTTCTAGGCACAGTCGCGCACGATCACAGCGGATCGTCGGGGTCCACCTGGCAGATCTCGGGCAGATACGGGTCCAGCTCGCCGGGTTCGAAGCGGCACATGCCGATCACGTGCCAGAACTGCCCGGCCGTCAAACCCTCGGTCTTGTAGCGCCCGTCCGGGGTGAAGCTCACCCAGCCCTCGGGCAATCCGAGCAGGGTGGCCCGCGGCTGCGGGGCGGAATCCGGTTCCGCGAGCGACCAGAGCATGATCGAGCCGTCGTTGCCGCCGCTGGCGAGCAGTTGCCCGGCGGGATCGAAAGCCAAGGAGCGCACCCGGTTTCGATGCCCGTGCAGCGTGTGCAGATGCTTGCCCGAGGCGATGTCCCACAGGTGGATCACCAGATCGTCGCCCGCCGTGGCCAGCAGGCCGGAGTCCGCGTCCACCGCCACGCACCACAGCCGCCCGCGGTGCAGGTCCAGCCGGTGCAGCGGCGGCCCACCGGCCACACTCCAGATGCGGACCGTGCCGTCCCAGCAGATCCCGGCCACCCGATCGCCGTGGCAGGCCACCCCGTAGACCCGGTGGCCGCCGGGGCCGCCGTGGCCCTCCGGATCCGACAGGGTGGCGACCAGTTCCCCCGACTCGACCTCCCACACCCGGACCAGGCCGTCGTCGCAGCCGGTGGCCATGCGCGCGCCCGCGGCGTCGAAGGCGATCGAGCGCACCCGTCCGCGGTGATCGGCGCAGACCACGTGCTCGCCGCCGGTCGCGCGGGTCCACAGGGTGACGGTGTCGTCGTCATTGGCGGTGGCGATGAAGCGGGCGGTCGGGTCGTAGGCGATGGCCCAGACCGGGGCCGAGTCGACGGTGATGTCGCGCTCCGCGGTGCCCGCCTCGATATCGAACACCCGCAGCCGTCCGGCATTGCCCACGGTCACCAGCTGACTCGGGGACCGCGGCGAGAAGACCCCCGATTCCAGCGTGATGAGCCCGTCCGAGCTGCCCTCGAGGCGTTGGACCAACCGGCCCGTGGCGGCTTCCCAGATCCGGAGACTGCCGTCGTTGCCGCATCCGGCCAGCAGGCTGCCGTCGGCATTGAACGACACCGCGCGCACGTGGCGGCCGTGACCGTTGAGGGTGTGCAGATTCGCGCCGGTCGCGGGATCCCAGATGCGCAGCGCGAATTGGTCGTCGGCGACGGCGAGCTGGGTGCCGTCCGGCCGGAAGGCGAAGGGCCAGATGGAACCGGTGTGGCCGGTGAGCCGGTGCAGGGGC
>NZ_JBSGBY010000854.1:0-2753 GCF_053601505.1 Nocardia sp. NPDC004722 | reverse complement strand
GGTAGATGCTCAGCAGATACCGGGTCACAGCGACTCCTCCGCGGCGGGACGATAGGTGGCGATCACGACGCCGGTCGTCGTGGTGACGGCGTCGATCAGTCGCAGCGCGCCCGGCCCGGCAGCGTCGAACAGCCGAGTCCCGGAACCGAGCGTGAGCGGGTGAATCGAGAGCAGATACTCGTCGATCATGCCCGCCCCCATGAGCGAACGCAGCAACGCGCCGCTGCCCAGCGCCACCAGATTCAGGTCCGGCTGCTCGGCGCGCAGCGCCCGCAGCGCGATGACCGCGTCACCGTCCAGCAGCGTCGAGTTCTGCCACGGCAGCGGTTCGGTGAGCGTGCGGGACGCCACGAACTTGCGGGTCTTGTCCAGCACCTCGGTGAACGGATTGTCGGTCTGGTGCGGCCAGAAGCCGTAGAAGTCCTCGTAGGTGCGGCGGCCCAGCAACAGACCGCCGCCGCTGTGCGCGGCCACGTGCTCGGCCATGACCCGGCCCTGCACCGGGTCCGCGTAGCGGTGCGCCCAGCCGCCGCCGGTGAAGCCGTCGCGGGTGTCCTCGTCGGCCCGCCCCGGCGCCTGCATGACGCCGTCGAGAGTGAGGTTGACGACCGCCACGATGCTGCCCATGTTCGCTCCTTGGATCGCGCCCGGCCGGAATGCCGGGTCATCCACTACACGAACGGGCGAACGCGATTACGACAGCACCGCGAAAAAGATCGGTCAGACCTCGAGGTTCTCCTCGATGTCCTTGAGCCGATGCCGGGCCAGCGCCAGGTTCCCGCGGGTGCGATCCAGTGCGACGTACAGGAACAGTCCGCGCGAGCGCCGCCCGCGCAACGGCCGCACCAGGTGGTACTGGCTGCTCAGCGTGATGAGAATGTCCTCGATCTCCTCATTGAGGCCGAGTTGTTCGATGGTGCGGACCTTGGCGCGTACCACCTCGGTCAAGCCGGCCGAGGCGATCTCTATATCCAGGGTTTTGGTGCCGCCGAGCATGCCCAGCGGCATACCGCTGCCATAGTCGACCACACTGGCGCCGATCGCGCCGTCCAGCATCATCATGTCCTTCAGAGCAATGTCCAACTCCGCCATGGGAGTTTCCTCTCCTGCGCCGTGACGGGTCCCTCGCGCGGAGACGCTACGCCCGCCCGGATCGCGGGGGAGAGGTTTGCTGAACAATTCCGCGAGGTCTGCAATTGGCGGCAATTGGCAAGGCCGCCAAGCGGATCGCGCGGCCGGGTCGCCGAAAAAGTGCGGGCGCCACCCGATCCGGCGGCGCCCGCGAATTCCCTACGGCAAACCGCTCAGCCGCACAGACTTCCCGGCGCGGTGGCCGCGTCGAGGAACAGCACGGCCTCCTCCTTCTCCGACGCGCCGCCCGGCAGACCCTCCGACAGCTGCTCGCGGGTCATCCCCGACGCCAGCGCCGAGCAATCGGCCTTGCCCAGATCCACGGCCGCCAGCTGCTGATCCAGGTCGGGCAGCAGATCACCGTGCGCCTGCAGGTAACTCACGAACACCTGCTCCTGCGCCGTGAGTGTCCGTTCCGCCGCGGCCACCCCCGTAGCCGCCCCCACCAGCACTACCACCCCGGCAGTCAACGCCCCGAAACCCGAAGCGAGACGGCTCTTTTTACCCACGAACTCTCCTTCAACATCGAATGAACCCGGCGAGCCTAACGGGCCCCGAGCTCGGCGGCAATGTCGTCGAGGCCCGGCATGGCGGCCATCTCGGCGGCGACCTCGCGCGCCGCAGTGGCCAGGCCCGTATCGGTGATCAACCGGGTTATGTGGGCGGCGGTGATCCGGCGCGGCGGCACCGACAGGCCGCAGCCGCGGGCTTGGACGAGGGCGGCGTTCCAGCCGCGATCACCGGTGTCGGGGGTGAGGATCTGCGGCAGACCCGCGCGCAGGGCGGCGTAGACCGAGCCCGCGCCACCGTGATTGATCATGGCGTCGCAGGTGCACAGGGCATCACCGAGGACCGTCCAGCCGACGGTGCGGACATTCGGCGGCAGCGTGGCGCGGCGGGTCACGACCAGATCCGGGCGGACGATGACGAACTCGGCGTCGACCGCGGGCGCCGCGCGCAGCACGGCGGCGAGGAACGGGGTGGGCTTGTCGCCGAGCATGGTGCTGCGGGTGACCAGGATTCGCGGCCGGTCGCCGGTGGTCGCCAGCCAGTCGGGCATGGGCGGGCCGGGCGTGGAGAAGGGCACGTACTGCATGGGGCGGCCCGGGATCGCGACGATGCTCGGCGGCGCGATACTCAGGGCGAGGCTGTCGCGGACCTGCGGCGAGGAGAGTCGTTCGAGCAGCCGCGCGCAGACCCGTTCACCGTGATCGAGGCCGACATTGTGCAGGACCGCAGGGATTTTCAGCGCGTCGGCGGCGATGGCGGCGACCGCGGCGAAGGGCTCGTGCACGATCAGGTCGGGTTCGAAGTGCCGGGCCAGGGCCATGACCCGCGCTCGCATCGCCTCGTTCACCGGTGCGAAGACGCGGGCGGCGACCATCGGATCGGCCGACCCGGCGATCGCGTTGCGGGCCGCGAGCGGATGCAAGGCCAAGGCGCGGAGGGGAACTCGCACACTCATGGGGTCGGCGACGGTCACCGTGGGCAGCAGTTCGCGCAGCGCCGGCACCACCTCGTCGCCCGAACCGAGCACCACCTCGTGCCCGGCCGCGCGCATCCGCAGCCGAGTGTCGCCGACCGGTATCCGGCGCACTACCTGTTTCGCTTTCTCGACCACC
>NZ_JBSGBY010000853.1:0-2754 GCF_053601505.1 Nocardia sp. NPDC004722 | reverse complement strand
GTCGAGGCCGGTTCCGTTGTCGGGGATGGTGAATCCGGGCTCATTGGCGAACACCTGGTAGCGCAGGCGCTGCGCGGCCTCACGATGCTCGGCATCGGAGGAGACGACCAAGGAGTACTGGGACCGTCCGGACGTGCGAGGCGCTTCCGGGGCGGACTTCGGCGCGGCTGCTAGCAGGCTGGAATTCGACGCTGCCATGGCTGTCATACGCTTGATCAAGCCAGTCCCAGACTGCGCTGGAGCGACCGCCGGATTACCTGCCGATGCCAGTCCGGTGAACGCGACGCAGACCGCACCGGGAGTTCATCCGAGCGCCTCGAAACGTTCCCTACCAGGACAAACGCTCGTATCCTGGCTGGGTACCGGCGGGTCCTGAGGCCCGCCGACGCGTTCGGCGAGCACCCCGCGAAACGTGGAAGAGGCAAGACTACGCCCGCCCCTCACGACCCGCACGGCGGGGTCCACCCCCCGAAACACGAAGCCTCCAAGGCCCGCAGAAACGGTCCGATTCAGTCCCGGAACAGCAGCGCCGAATCCCCGAATTCGTGCCACAGATACCCGGAATCCAACGCCACCCGATACGCCTCCCGCACCACCCGCGGCCCGGCCACGGACTCCAGCAGATGCAGATGCGACGCCCCGGGCGCATGCCAGCCGGTAATCAACCCGTCCACCGCCCGCGCCGGACGCGACCCATCCAGCACCAGATCCGTCCACCCCGCCCGCGCCCGTACGAGCCCATCGGCCCCGCAGGCGGATTCGAGCGCCCGCGTCACCGTCGTCCCCACCGCGACCACCCGCCCGCCCGCCGCATGCGTGGCGTTCACCAGCCGCGCCGTCATCTCCGGCACCGCGAACCGCTCCGCCCCCGGCGGCTCCCCCGCCTCCGGCGACGACACCCCGGTATGCAACGTGATCGGCGCGAACCCCACCCCACCGGCCACCAACTCGGTCACCAGCGCCTCGGTGAAAGGCCGCCCGGCACTGGGCATCTCAGCACTCCCAGGGATCAGCCCGAACACAGTCCGGTAATAGTCCGCCGACCACCGCTCAGCCACATACGAATACGTGATCGGCCGCCCGCGCCGCGCCAGCAGCGCCCGGACGTCCACGCCACGCACCTGCGTCCCCACACCACCCAGGAGCGCACCCCCGCCACCCACGTCCGCGCCCACGCCACTCGCCTCCGCCCCCGTACCTCGCGGCAGCGCACTCGAGTCGGCTGGGACACGCGGCTTCCCGGCAGGGCCGGGCATCGCCCTGCCGTCTGGACCACCGGGCTCGCCCGAGCCGACGATGTCGGCGACCCAGAGGCGCGGTGAGCCGGGCAGCCACTGGTCGCGCAGCAGGGCCGACAGACCGTCCGGGAGATGCACGCGTGCACCGGGCTTCGGCCTCGTCCCCTGCCACGGCACACCGGCCGGGTCGCGCAGTTCCACCACCCACGCGCCATCGTCGAGCCATGTCGAGAAGTGCAGGACCGCGGGATGGCCGTCGTAGTGGGCGTCGACCGCTGCGTTCAGCATGGCGGAGTTGTTGACCACCACCAGGTCTCCCGGCAGCAGGTGGGTCGGCAGTTCTCGGAAGCGGGCGTGGGTGAGGGTTCCGGCGTCGGCGACCATCAGCCGCACCTCGTCGCGGGCCAGGCCGCGGGCCTCGGCTGGGCGGGTGGCCGAGAGGTCGGCGGGGAGCAGGAAGGCGAGCTCTTCCATGCCGAGTGTCATTGCGTCACCTGCATTTCCGATGCCGTGTATCTGCCGCTGGGCGGGCGCGAGTCGAGGAGGTGCAGCAGGGCCGGGACGACGGTTTCCGGTTCGGGGCGGTCGGAGATGTCCTCGCCGGGGAAGGCGGCCTGGTGCATGTCGGTGCGCATGTCGCCGGGGTCGAAGCTGTAGATGCGCAGGGCCGGGTTCTCGGCGGCGAGGACGTTGGTGAGTTGGTCCAAGGCCGCTTTGGAAGCGCCGTAGCCGCCCCAGCCTTCGTAGCCGCCGACGGCAGCGTCCGAACTGATGTCCACGACGGATCCGCCCGAGACGCGGAGCGCGGGGAGGGTTGATTGCAGAATCGCCAGGGGCGCAATCACATTGGTGGCGAGAACGGCCGCGAATTCGTCGATTGGATAGCGGTCCAGGGCGGGCAGCGGGCTGGGTCCCAGGGTGCTGGCGTTGTTGAGCACCAGGTCCAATCCCCCGGCGCCGACCGCCGCCGCGATCCGCTCGCGCACCGCCGGATCGGCGACGTCCCCCGCGATAGCAAGGGCGCGGGTCACGGTCCGGACTCTCTCGAGCCGGTCCGCGCCCCGCGCCACAATGATCAATTCCCACCCTCGCTCGGCGAGCGCCAGTGCGACCGCCCGGCCGAAGCCCGCCGACGCCCCGGTGATCAGGGCTCTTTTCTTGTTTTCAGGCATACCGCCATCGTGAAACCTGAACTTCACTCGAGGTCAAGGAGTTTCTCCCCGAGCGAATCAGGCATTTCCTTCAGGCTCAGGCATTCTCTCGGGCGAAGCTGCGCGACGCGATGACGACCAGCACGATCGTCACGGCCACGGTGACCGCGCTGCCGATATAGACCTCGTGTGCCCCGAAATCGCCGCGGAACAGCGCCCGCGCCGCATCCACGGTGTGCGAGAACGGATTCACCTTGCCGATGTTCTGCAGCCACTTCGGTCCGACCGTGAGCGGTAGCAGAATGCCCGATAGCAGCATGATCGGCACCGATACCGAGTTGAGCAGCAAGGCGAGGGTGTCCTCC
>NZ_JBSGBY010000852.1:0-2758 GCF_053601505.1 Nocardia sp. NPDC004722 | reverse complement strand
GTGGACCCCATGACCGCCGAATACCGCCACCTGCTCGTCAAGCGCGACGGCGACACCATCACCGTCACCATGAACCGCCCCGACCGCCGCAATGCGCTCTCGGCTGACCATCTCGGCGAACTGCTGAGCGCGTTCCGCGCCGCGGGCGATACCGACGCGACAGGTCTCGTCTTGGCCGCGGCCGGACCGGTTTTCAGCGCGGGCCACGATTTCGCCGATGTGGCGTCGCGTGACCTGCTCGGCGTACGTGACCTGCTCACCCTGTGCCAGCAGGTGATGACCACCCTGGAATCGATTCCGCAGGTGGTCATCGCCCGCGTGCACGGCCTGGCCACGGCCGCGGGCTGCCAGCTGGTCGCCTCCTGCGATCTGGCCGTCGCCGCCGAATCCGCCGGTTTCGCGCTGCCCGGCGGCAAGGGCGGCTGGTTCTGCCACACCCCGGCCGTGCCGGTCGCCCGGTCCATCGGCCGCAAGCGCCTGATGGAGTTGGCTCTCACCGGCGATGTCGTGGACGCCCGCACCGCCGTCGACTGGGGTCTGATCAACTACGCGGTCCCCGACGCCGACCTCGACACCGCCGTCGCCGACCTGCTCGCCCGCGCCACCCGGGGCAGCCGCGCGAGCAAGGCCCTGGGCAAACGCACCCTCTACGCCCAGCTCGACCGCCCCGAGGCCGACGCCTACACCCTGGCCCGCGAGGTCATGGCCGCAGCCTCCCAATTGCCCGGCGCCCGTGAGGGAATGGCCGCCTTCCTGGAGAAGCGCCACCCGCACTGGACCGACTGACCGCGCACACCCGCGACCGTCGCACCGGGTGGAGGAGTGAGGTGCCGGAATCCACCCGGTCTCCACCCGCGGGTGGTGGGTTCCCGGGCGGCGAAACGCGAACCTAGAAGCATGAATTTGCAGAATGCGGTGGTCGAGGGTTTGGTCGCGGTGCTGGTGATCGGATGGATCATGTACCGGCAGACGCGCTGGCAGGTGCTGGACCAGTCCAAACTGTGGCGGGGACCGATCGTCCTCGGCGTGGTCGGGGTCCTGCAGATGAAGTCCGTGCTCGCGAACGGGGCCCCGAGTGTGCTCGCGGTGACCTTGCTGGCGCTGTCGGCGGTCCTGGCCTTGGCGGTCGGGCTGGTGATGGGGCAGCTGTCGCAGGTGCGTTCCGGCGCGGCCGGATTGGAGGCGCGGACCGGGTGGACGGGCTCGCTGCTGTGGCTGGTGCTGCTGGCCGTGCGGATCGGCGTGGACGTGGTGGCGCGGGCGAACGGGGCGGCCGTGGTCACCTCTGTCGGGGCGATTCTGCTGGTGGTCGCGGTGAACCGGGCGGGACGGGCCGTGGTGCTGGCCCGGCGTGCCGAGCAGGCGCACCTGCTTGCGGCACACTGAGGCCGATGATTCTCGATCCTTCCTCGAGCCTGTCCAGGCTGCTGCGCCCGGTCGGGCTCGTCGCCGTGGTGTCGACCTCGGCGCACGCCGAGCTGTGGCAGCGACCGTGGGTGGCGGTGCTCGCGGTGGTGTCGTGGCTGGGGTGGGCGGGCTGGGCGGCGTCGCCGTTCGGATCACGGATGGAGCGAATCAGCGTGGCCGCCATGGCGATCGGCGGGGGACTGACGGTCGGGCAGTCGGCCGGATCCGCGATCACGGCGCTCGCCACCATCTTCGTGGCGCTGAGCCTGAGCGATCCACCCCGGTTCGGGGTGACGATCGCGCTGGGCACCTTTGCGCTGATGTGCGTGTCGATTCTGCTGGCGGGCGGTCGTCCCCAGGCATTCCTGGGCTTGCTGATCGGCGCGGTGGTGATCGGTCTGGCGGGCTGGAGCCGACGGCAGGCCCGGGTGGCCGCCGAACGCAATCGGCTACTGGTGGAACAGAATCGGATCATCCGCGCCGAGCGCGACCGGGCCGCCGCGCTCGCCGAGCGCGGCCGCATCGCCCGCGACATCCACGACGTGCTGGCGCACACCCTCGGCGGGCTGGTACTGCAATTGGACGCCGCGGACGCGCTGCTCGAGGCCGGCGCGGTGGAGCAGGCCACCGAACGGGTCCGGGCCTCACACGCCTTGGCGGTCTCCGGGCTCGCCGACGCGCGCCGCGTGGTCGGCGCCCTACGCGCGGAGCGCTTCGACACCGCCGCCGAACTGCGCCGAGTGGTCGACGAACATCGCGGCGCCGGTGGGGAAGTGGCCGAGCGACTGGATATCGCGGTGAATCCGGCCAACGAGCAGACCGCGGTGGCCTTGATCCGCGCGGTCCAGGAGGCACTCACCAATGCCCGCAAACACGCGCCCGGGCAGCCGGTTACGCTCACCCTCCGGGACAATGCCGGGCGCATCGAGGCCATCGTGTCGAATCCGGTTGCCGTGCACCGACTGTCGCTCGGCGCCAGCGGCACCGGCGCGGGACTGCTCGGCATGCGCGAACGGATCGAAGCGGTCGGCGGTCACCTGACCGCCGGGAAGGAGGACGGTCGGTGGACGGTGCGAATCCTACTGCCGCGGACGTGATCACGGTCGTCGTGGCCGACGATCAGACCACGGTGCGCGACGGGCTCACCACGGTGCTGTCGCTGCTGCCCGATATGCGGGTGGTGGGGGAGGCCCGCGACGGCGCGGAGGCGGTGGAGCTGGTCGCGCGCGTGAAACCCCGTGTGGTGCTGATGGATCTGCGCATGCCCGGCATCGACGGGGTGGCCGCCACGGCCGCCATCACCGCGCAGCATCCCGCGACGGCGGTGCTGGTGCTCACCACCTACGCCGAC
>NZ_JBSGBY010000851.1:0-2763 GCF_053601505.1 Nocardia sp. NPDC004722 | reverse complement strand
AGCTAATTCACGCGCCATTGACTCCTCGTCGCGGACAGTTCAGGCTGGTTCGTGACAACTGTCCGAGACAGAGGAGAGCCGCAATGGCGCTGCGAACCGACGCCGACCCCCGCCGACGGACCGTCCGCAACGGCGAGATCGAGATCGCCGTCTACGAGCAGGGCGTGCCCGACGGGCCGACCCTCATCCTGGTGCACGGCTGGCCGGACTCACACCATTTGTGGGACAACGTGATTCCGCATCTCGTCGATCGTTTCCACGTGGTGACCTACGACTCGCGGGGGCACGGCCGCTCGACCGATCCGGACGACTTCCGCGCCTTCGCGATCGCCGAACTGGCGACCGACTTCTTCGCGGTCGCCGACGCGGTGAGCCCGCACGAGCCGGTGCACGTGCTCGCCCACGACTGGGGGTCGGTGACGGTGTGGGACGCGGTGTGCGAGCCCGACGCCGAGTTGCGCATCGCCTCCTTCACCTCGGTGTCGGGCCCCAATCTCGATCACGCGGGCGCGTGGGCGCGGCGACGTTTCGCCCGCCCGACGCCGCGCAACCTGGTCGGCCCGCTGACCCAATTGGCCTCGGTCGCCTACCAATTCGTGTTCATGGCCCCGATCACGCCGGCGCTGGTGCGCCGCGGGCTGACCGATCGGGCGTTCCGGCTCGGGCTGCGGCTGGCCCAGGGCACCCCGCCCGAACAGGTCACCCTCGGCGAGACGTTCACCGCGGACGCGGCCAACGGTCTGAAGATCTATCGCGCGAATCTGGTTGTCGGCAAGGTCTTCTCGTCACGCGAGCGGCGCACCAAGGTGCCGGTGCAGCTGATCGTGGCCGATCGCGATCCGGCGGTGCGGCCCGCCGTGTTCGACGACGAGGCCGAGTACACCGAACAGCTGTGGCGACGCGATCTGGAAGCCGGTCACTGGGTGCCGTATTCGCATCCGCGAGTGCTGGCACGCGCGACCGTGCAGCTCATCGACGCGGTGTCGGGCCGGGAGCCGTCGCGGGAGCTGCGGCGCGCGGAGGTCGGCCGTCCGGCGGGCCGCGCCTTCGACGATCACCTGGTGGTGGTGACCGGCGCGGGCTCGGGCATCGGCCGCGAGACCGCCCTGGCATTCGCCCGCCTGGGCGCGGAGGTGGTGGTCTCGGATATCGACCGTGACGCAGCGCGCGAGACGGCCACGCTGATCGCCGAATCCGGCGGCACCGCATTCCCGTACGTCCTGGATGTCGCGGACGCCGCGGCCGTCGAGGCGCACGCGGCGGAGGTGGCCGAGGTGCACGGCGTCCCCGACATCGTGGTCAACAATGCCGGCATCGGGCAGGCCGCGCCGTTCCTGCGCACCCCCGCCGAGAGTTTCCAGCGGGTCCTCGACATCAACCTGTTCGGCGTCGTGCACGGCTCCCGGGCCTTCGGCCGATTGATGGCCGAGCGCGGCCTCGGCGGCCACATCGTGAACCTCTCGAGCATGGCCGCCTACACCCCCCAACAGGGTTTCAGCGCCTACTCCACCAGCAAGGCGGCGGTCTTCACCTTCTCCGACTGCCTGCGCGCCGAACTGGCCGCCGACGGCATCGGCGTGAGCACCGTCTGCCCCGGCATCGTCCACACCAATATCGTTCGCACCACGGAGTTCTCGGGTGTGTCCGCGGAAAAGGAACAAGCCCGCCAACAACTGTTCGACACCCTCTACCGATGGCGACGCTACCCACCGTCGAAGGTGGCCACCGCCATTGTGCGTGCGGTCCAGCACAATCGGGCCGTCGTCCCGGTCACACCGGAGGCGTGGGCGGCCTATTACGGCACCCGGCTCACACCGCCCAGCCTGATGCGCTTCGGCATGGCCCGCGCGAGTCTGGCACGGTGACGTCCTTACGTGGCGCGCCTGGGTGGGTCGAAGTCGGTGTGGGAGACCTCGTGGAGTTCGCCGTCGATCCAGTCGTAGGTCGTCTCCGACTTGATGTAGGCGTGGACCATCTTGGGTCTGCCGCGCCACTGTGAGCGGTCGAGATCCGGTGCGGCGGGGGCCTTTCGCAGACCGAAGTCGGCGTCGGTGAGCTGGCGCGGCGGCTGCGTCGCGCGGGTGCTGTAGTGCAGATCCCGCGGTGAGAACCGCGTCGCCGCAAGGGCGTCCACGGTCAGTTTCGCGGCCTCGACTCCGTGCGGGCCACCGGGTGGGAGCCGATGCTGTTGCGGGCGACCGTTGCTCATCGTCTCGACCGTGCAGCCTTCGGGTGAGAAGTGGCCGCGTGCCAGGAATCCGGGCTCACCCCAGGCACCGACACTCCAGGCGATATCCGAGGTGTACCGGTGCAGGAGAGCGACATCGGCTGCGAGAGAATCGAATACGGCGCACAGCCGCCGGTACAGTTGTCCCCAGTCCTGGGCGTCTTCGCCCGGCACGAACGGTCGGCCCGACAGCACCGGACCGGCGGATCGGCTGTCGGTCACCGCACGCCACAGCTCCCCCGGTATGAAGGCGGGATCGTGCTGCCGCTGCCGATCGAAAGGCTGCGTCGGTTTCAGCGTCACCTGCAACCGCGACTCCGAGCCTCGCAGTCGCGTCAGCTCGACGGTATCGCTCTCGGATCGCCACAGCGCGAACACATTCGGGCCGCCCACCACCTGCGGATCGCCGAGCCGACCGGCACAGAGCTCCAGCGCCCGCCGAAATCCCGGATCCGCGGCCTCGGGCGGCACGATCTGCACGAGCCGCAGTTCGCTGTATTCGCCGTAGCCGTACCCCAGTTGCCGGTCCGCGGTGC
>NZ_JBSGBY010000850.1:0-2765 GCF_053601505.1 Nocardia sp. NPDC004722 | reverse complement strand
ATTCTGGCGGAACGTCGAATACACGTGCCAACGCGATAATCAGATCGAGCCGCGGAATGGCATCGCCGTGAATGAGTCGGTACAAACCGGATTGGCTGCCGGGGATGGTGATCGGGCGGCCGTCGAGGGTGGCGGCGGTGGCGTGACCGTCGCGGATGGTGAGGGTGCCGCCCTGGAAGGTCTGCTGCGCGCCGCCGGGGATCTCACCCTCGTCCGAGAGCGGGTAGCCCAGCGGGCCGTTCTCGAATCCGGTTGCGCGCCAGGCGTCCATGATCGGCCCGTTGCGCACGCCCCACGCGCCCGAGAGCGGGCTCCAATAGATATTGCCGCCCTCGAAGGCGCTGTAGCGGCCGAAGTCGCGCAGCGGCGCCTCGTTCGAGGTCGGGAAACCGTAAGGGCTGTTCTCGAATCCGAGCTGCCCGTACTTGCCGAGGATCAGACCCTGCACCAGGTGCGCGCCGGTCTTCGAGCTGAAGTAGACCGGCCCGTTCTCGAAACCCTGGACCACGCCGTCCCTTTGGGGCGTGCGGGTCTCCTGGCCGTTGGGGTAGCCGGCCGGTCCGCGCTCGTAGCCCTGTTTGGCCCATTCGTCGAAGATCGCGCCGCGCACGGCCTGCGCGCCGGTCTGCGGGGTCCAGTAGACCGACCCGTGCTGGAAGGGCTGCAAGCGGCCGCGACCGTCGGGCAGTCCGCCCTCGCCCGCGGTCGGGAAGCCCAGACCGCTTGCCGCGCCGCCCAGTCCGGCATAGCTGCCGCCGATCGCCCCGGCCACCGGCTGCGCGCCCGTGGCCTGCGAATACAGCACCTTGCCGCCGCGGAAGTCCTGCGCGACGCCGCCGGGCACCTGGTACTCACCGGAGAGGCAGTCGCCGAGCCAGTTGTTGCCCTGCACGATCGGCGCGATCGCGCCCGCCACCTTGCACTCCAGGGCGGTGGCGTCCACGCCGATCGCGGCCGCGGTCTGCGGCCACGCCTGACGCATCTCGAAATCCCAATACGGCCAGGTATGGGTGCCCGAGGCGCGGTAGTTCACCGAGACCGGGATGTTCAGCTTGTTCAGCTTGGCCACGAAGTTCTGGGTGCTCAGCCGCGAGAGCACCTCGAGGCCCAGGCCCGCGTAATTCGTGGTGATGCCCGGAATGTCGGAGAGCGGATCGGTGGTGCCCGCGACGCCGTTGCCGCTGGAGACGTAGAGCGCGGTGCCCTTGAGCTTGTCGGCCAGCTCGTACGGGTCGTGTTCCTTCCAGGCCGGGCTGGAGGGCGGGCCGAACATCTTGCTGGAGTCGTAGCCGCCCGCGTCGTGCATGGCGAAGTTGACCGCCTGCGGCATGCCGAGCGAGGTCAGGGTGAGGAAGCCGGAGTAGGAGGCGGCCGAGCGCACCCAGCCGGGATTGCGCGCGGCCAGCATCATGGCCGCGGTGCCGCCCATCGAAAGGCCCTCCACCGCACGCACATCGGTGGCGCGGAACTGGCTCTCCAGCAGCGGCGGCAGCTCCCGGACCAGGAAGGTCTCCCACTGGTAGTTGCGGCCGTTGTCGGGGGCCAGCCAGTCGGCGTAGAAGCTGGACTGGCCGCCGATCGGCAGCACCACCAGCGCGTTCTTGTCGGCGAAGAACCCGGCCGCGCCCGCGTCCTTGGTCCAGCCGTTCTCCTCGTCGGTGGCGCGCAGGCCATCGAGCATGTAGACGACCGGGAACTTGGCGTCGGGCTTGACATTCCAGTCGCGCGGCAGCAGCAACTGGATCTCGACCGGTGCGCCCGAGGCGGGCGAATTCACCCACACGGTGACGCGGCGGTCGCTGACCCAGGTCATCTTCTGGATGCTCGCCGGATTCGCGGCGGGGGCATCGGGTGCGGCCGAGGCCGGACCGGTGCCCACGAAAATGCCCGCGGCCAGCGGAAATATCGCTGCCGCGGCGCATGCCACCCAACGCGTACGCCCTCGCTTGATCCCACGGACAACACCAGCCACACAAGTGTTGTACCTCCGGCAGCGCTCAACTCCCGGTAGGACACACGGAAACCGATCCCCCTACAGCAAACGACCAGTTTCCATTCGGCGTACGGCGTGTCTCGCTACGACACCCCGAGAGCGGCCAGGATGTCGGGCCGGGCCGAGGCCAGCTGGTCCTGCCAGTAGCCCCAGGAGTGGGTGCCCTTCACCGGCAGGCTGTAGTGCGCGCCGATGCCGAGCTGATTCATCCGGGCCATGAAAGAGATGGTGTTGACCATCGACAGCGCCTCCAGGGCAACGGCATTGACGGTGTTGAAAATGCCGACCGGCCCGTCCGGATTGTCGTGCGCGCCCGGCACACCCCACGAGGCGGAGATGTAGAGCGGCAGATTGCGCAGCTGCGGGGCGAAGACGAACGGGTCCATCCGCAGCCAGGCCGGGCTCCACGGCCAAGCCATGGAATCCACATTGAACCGGCCCGCGTCGAGCATGGCGATCCGAATCGCCTCGCGCATACCGGGTGCGGAGATATTGAGGTAGCCGGAGAACGAGGACGCGTGCTTGAACTGGTCGCGGTGATAGGCGGCCAGCGCCAGCGCCGCCGAGCCGCCCATGGACAGCCCGGCCACCGCGTTGTTGGTGCGGGAGACGCCGTAACCCTCCAGGAAGGCGGGCAGCTCCTGGGTCAGGAAGGTCTCCCACCGGTAGGTGAGCTTCTGGCCGTTGGTGCTCGAGGGCGCGCGCCAGTCGGTGTAGAAGCTGGACTGGCCGCCGACCGGCATCACGAGGGTGACGTTGTCCTCGGCGAACT
>NZ_JBSGBY010000849.1:0-2770 GCF_053601505.1 Nocardia sp. NPDC004722 | reverse complement strand
AAGTCGGTACGACCCAGGTACGTGATCGAACCATCCGCGTTCCAGCGCACCAAGTCACCGGTGCGATACATCCGCTCACCGAACCCGAGCGGATTGGCGACGAATCGGTCCGCGGTCAGATCGGCGCGACCGAAATAGCCGCGCGCCAACTGACCACCTGCCAGATACAGCTCACCCGCGACACCCGGCGCGACCGGGTGCAAACGCGCATCCAGGATGTACGCCTGCGCATTCCACACCGGACGACCGATCGGAACCGCACCCTGCACGTCATCCGAGACCGGCGCATACGTGGCGTGGACCGTGAATTCCGTCGGACCGTAGAGGTTGTGCAGCTCGGCAGCACTGACCTTGCGGAAGGCACCAACAACGTCCGAAGTGAAGGCTTCGCCGGCGATGAGAAGCGCCCGCAGCGACGACAGCTGCGCCGCCTCGACACTGCTGGAAAACACACTGAGCATGGAGGGCACGAACGACGTGATCGTGACGCGCTCGGCGGCAATGACTTCCGCCAGGTAACCGGAATCCCGGTGTCCGTCCGGCGTGGCCACGACCATCCGGCCGCCGACGGCCAGCGGACCGAACAGCTCCCACACCGACACGTCGAAAGTCTGCGGCGTCTTGAGCAACACCACATCAACAGCCGACAGCGCGTACTCCGAAGTGATCCACGCGATCTGGTTGACGGCAGCGGCGTGCGAGACCGCGACACCCTTGGGACGACCGGTCGAACCGGAGGTGAAGATGACGTACGCGGCATTAGAAGACCGCAGCGGCGCAACACGATCCGCATCCGACACCACAGCATCGGAGTAACCGCTGACATCGAGGGTGTCGACGACCACCACCGGCGCAGCCTCGTACCCGAAGCCGTCACGCGAAGTGGTCAGGACCGCCACCGGCTGCGCGGTCTCGAGCACGTACTCGATACGGTCGGCAGGCTGATCCAGGTCCAACGGCACGTACGCGCCACCGGCGGCCAACACCGCATACATCGCCACCACCAGATCGGTGGAGCGGCGAATACCCAACGCCACCAAAGTGTCCGGGCCGACGCCCGACGCGATCAGGTGCCTGGCCAGCCGGTGCACGCGCGACGCGAACTCGCCGTAGGACAGAGCTGTCCCCTCGAAGCTGAGCGCGACCGCCTCGGGCGTCCGCACCGCCTGCGCCTCGAATCGTGCGAGGAGGTGGGCGGTCGTATCCACCTGGTGCGCGGTGAGACCGCGCGCTCCGTGCACCGCAGCCAGTTCGGCGGGGGCGAGCAGTTCGATATCACCGACCGGTAGCGCCGGGTCGGCCACGATGGCGGTGAGTAGCCGGTTGAGGCGATCCACGAATCCGGTGACCGTCGCGGCGTCGAACAGGTCGGTGGCGTAGGTGAGGTAGCCGCCGATGCCCAGCGGCGCACCGGCTTCGTCGTAGCCGTCGGACACGATCAGGTGCAGGTCGAACTGCGAGACAGCCATATCCGACTCGACCGGGGCGATGGTGAGACCGGGCAACTCGAGCACCGAGCGCGCCATGTTCTGGAAGGACAGACCGACCTGGAACAGCGGATGGTGTGCCGTGGTGCGGGGTGGGTCGAGCACTTCCACGAGGCGTTCGAAGGGAATGTCGCTGTGCGAGAACGCTTGCAGGTCGGTCTCGCGCTGCCGGGCGAGCAGCGCGGCAAAGGATTCGCAGCCGTCCACCCGGGTCCGGAACACGATCGTATTGACGAACATGCCGATCAGATCGTCGAGTTCGCGTTCACCGCGCCCGGCGACCGGGGTGCCGAGGGCGATGTCGGCGGTCCCGGACAGTCGCGCCAGCAGCGCGGCGAAGGCCGCGTGCACCACCATGAACACGGTCGCCTGATGCTCCCGGGCCAGTCGCACGATTCCGGCGTGCACGGCCGGATCGATCCGCACCGGCACGCGGGAACCGGTCGAAGAGGCCACCGCCGGGCGGGGCCGATCGGCGGGCAGTTCCAGCAGGTCGGGCAGTCCGGCCAGTTCGCCCCGCCAGAACGCGAGCTGCTGAGCCGCAATCGATTCCGGATCGGACTCGGAGCCCAAGATCTCGCGCTGCCACAGCGCATAGTCCGCGTACTGCACCCGCAGAGGCGTCCACGCGGGTTCCGCGCCCGCGACCCGGGCGGTGTACGCGGTCATGATGTCGCGGACCAGCGGGGCCATGGACGAGGCGTCGGCGGCAATATGATGCGCGACCACCGCGAGCACGAAGCCAGCCTCGTCGGCGGGTCCGGCGATCTCGAGCAGCCGCACCCGGACGGGCACCTCACGGGTGACATCGAAGGGCTTCGTGGCCAGTTCGAGGACGGCACCGGCGATCTCGTTCTCGGTGACCCGAGCGGTCACCAGACGCGGGAGCGGATGGCTACCGAGACCGAGCACGGCTTGGACCGGTCCGTCCGGGGTTTCGGGATAGATGGTCCGCAGTACCTCGTGACGGGACACGACATCGTCGAGAGCGACGCTCAGCGCCGCGACGTCGAGTCCGCCGGTCACCCGCAGCGCGAACGGCAGGTTGTAGGCGGCCGACCCGGCCGAGACGGTCCCGTCGCCGAGGTCGTCGAACCGGTTGAGGAACCACATCCGCTGCTGTGCTGGCGAGAGCGGCAGCCGCTCCGGACGCTCGATACTGCCCAGATTCCTGGTGCGGCCCAGGCGCGTACATGGTGAGAACGACGGTGGAGACATGCAATTCGGGATTCAGGTGCGCCTGCACCAGACCGATATTGCGGAGCAGCTGACCGACACCTTCC
>NZ_JBSGBY010000848.1:0-2775 GCF_053601505.1 Nocardia sp. NPDC004722 | reverse complement strand
GCAGATTCGAGCGCCAGTCCTCACCCATGCCGCCCGGCGGATGGAAGTCGCGGCCCACGGTGTCGCCGAAGGCGATGGCGATCTCGTCGGGCGCGCTCTGCCACATGATGCCGAGGTCGGTGCCCTGCACCTGCCAGCGCTTGTCGGTGCGGTTGACCGAGTTCGCGCCGGTCAGCTTGGCCACCTCGGACACGTCCGAGACCTGCGGGGTGGGTCGCGCGGGCACTTGCGCGGCGGCCTCGACCGGCGGGTTGGCCGGGGCGGGGCCGGGCGGCAGCGGCTGCGGATTCGGGTTGGGGAACGCGAAATTGAACGGCTGCGGCCGGATGATCAATTTCGGCAGCCCGAGCTGCTGCGCCAGATCCGGTGCGGCAGCGGGCTGATCGGTGAGATCGGGGCACGGGTTGACGCACGGATCCGACGGCAGATCCATCTTCACGCGTTTCAGGTTCTCCGGCGGCGGCCCCGGATCGACCGTGACCACCGGATACACCACCGGCACCTCGAGGGTCTTGGGGACCAGTGCCTCGTGTGTCGGCTTGGCCTCGGTGGCGCACGGCCCGGTACCCGGAACGGCTTGTGCCGCTACCGGATCCGCCGCCGCCATCCGATCCATACCGACGAGCACACCCGCCCCGAAGATCACCGCCCCCGCAGCTGCGACCAGCCGCTTGGCCATCCACACAACCTCTCGACAATCGGGCTTCCCGGACACGTCCGGGCAGAGACCCTACCCGCCGAATCGGGCGAACCGCCGGTACTCGGCCGAACTCGATCGAATCGAGACAGCGAGTTTCAGCGCAACGCCTGGAAGGTGAGCACCGTGGTCCCGATCCGGATGGCGTCCCCGTCCGCCAGTACGGCGGCGGATTCGATGGACTCCTCGTTGATGTAGATCCCGTTGGCGGAGTGCAGATCCTTGATGAGCAGACCGGCCCGGCTGGGCGTGATCTGCGCGTGGTAACGGCTCGCCTTGGGGTCGTCGAGCACCAGGTCGTTGTCGGTCATGCGGCCGATCTTCATGCCGTTCGGACCGATCGGAATCGTGCGCCCGTCGACCAGGCGCAACTGCCCGGCCCGCACCGCGCGCGGCATCTCGGTGACGGTCTCGGTCATGGCCTTGGCCATGCGTTCGACCTCGTGAATCTGCCCGGTGCTCAACGGTTCCTGGCGCAGCACCTTCTGCTCCAGCGCGATCAGCGCGGGACCGGGATCGATGCCCAGCTCGTCGGCGAGCACCGTGCGCACCCGGCGGCACGCCTCCAGCGCGTCGGCCTGCCGGTCCGACAGGTACAGCGCGGTGATGAGCTGCGCCCACAGCGGTTCCCGCAGCGGATGCGTATTGGTCATCGACACCAGCTCGCCGACCACCGAAGACGCACGGCCCAGGGCGATTTCGGAATCGATGCGGGCGGAGGCGACCAGCAGCCGCTCCTCGTCCATGGCGGTGGCGAAGCTCTCCGCGAAACCGAGGCCGGACAGGTCGTCCAGCGCGCGGCCGCTCCACTCGGCCAGCGCCTCACCGTAGAGCCGCGACGCGGTGTTGGGATCGCCGATCGAGGCGGCCTCCGAACCCTCGCGGCGCAGCGTCTCGAAACGGCCCAGATCGCACTCGTCGTCCTCGATTTCGAGGCGGTACCCGGAGGATTCGGTGCGCAGCAGCGCCACCGGATCGACCCCGGCGGTGCGCAGGGTCTTGCGAATATTGGAAACGAACACCTGCAGGCTGGCCTGATAGGAGTCCGGCGGATCGTCGTTCCAGACGATGTCCGCCAGTGCCTGTGAGGACACCGCCCGTCGCCGGTTCACGGTCAGCGCCGCCAGCAGCGCACGCGGCTTGGGGCCACCGACCGGCACGGACCGACCGGCGACCAACAGCTGCACGGGGCCCAGGACCCGTACATCGACAGTCATGCCACCTGCCTCGAATAGAGACCGCGGCGCGCCCGCCGCTCGAAAATTGCCGGGGATGCCGCCCATTCGAGCGGAATCCCCGACCGTTGAGCTTACTTGGCGCTGATCGAGCGTCCCGCCGAGTTCAGATCGTTGCAGGCTTCGACGACGCGGGCGGCCATCGAGGTCTCCGCCTTCTTGAGGTAGCTGCGCGGGTCGTAGACCTTCTTGTTGCCGACCTCGCCGTCGATCTTCAGCACGCCGTCGTAGTTGGCGAACATGTGGCCGGCCACCGGGCGGGTGAAGGCGTACTGGGTGTCGGTGTCGACGTTCATCTTCACCACGCCGTAGCGCAGCGAGTCCTCGATCTCCGACTTCAGCGAGCCCGAGCCGCCGTGGAAGACGAAGTCGAACGGCTGCGCGTCCGCGCCCAGGCCGAGCTTGGCGGCGGCCACGCGCTGGCCCTCGGCCAGCACCTCGGGCTTGAGCACCACATTGCCGGGCTTGTAGACGCCGTGCACGTTGCCGAAGGTGGCGGCCAGCAGGTACTTGCCGTTCTCGCCCGCGCCCAGCGCGTCGATGGTCTTCTCGAAGTCCTCGGGCGAGGTGTAGAGCTTGTCGTTGATCTCGGCCTCGACGCCGTCCTCTTCACCGCCGACGACGCCGATCTCGACCTCGAGGATGATGTTCGCCGCGTGCGCCTGCTTGAGCAGCTCCTTGGCGATCTCCAGGTTCTCGTCGATCGGGATCGCCGAGCCGTCCCACATGTGCGACTGGAACAGCGGGTGGGCAGATGGTGCTGCACCATCCGCTCTTGCCCCGGTACAGCAGGCCACCGGTGAAGGCGGCCACGAGTACGGCCGCCAGTACGATCCCGGCCGC
>NZ_JBSGBY010000847.1:0-2777 GCF_053601505.1 Nocardia sp. NPDC004722 | reverse complement strand
GGCGTGATGACGGTGTACTCGTGGTAGTAGCCGACGGCCTGGCTCGGCAGGATGCCTTCCCGGTTCTTGAAAACGGTGCCGTCCTGGGGGAACGGGAAGGGCCCGTTGTCCTCGATCAATTCCAGCGTGTCATGCGCCTCCGAGGGCAGTGCGCTGCCACAGATGCTGCCAACGGCCGCGGACCCGGGGGCCGCGGTGACGGCGCCGCCGACGAGCAGGGTGGACAGAACGGCCACCGTCGTACAAATTCGGCCGATGCGCGGGGGAAATCTCATGCCTCATGATCACGTGCCCAGAATGCGGCATGTAATGACAAGCCTGAGAAATTGGACAGGTGGCTGGTGCTACCAGCAAGCTGGATGGCGGTGCGCGCCGATGGGCGACCGTGACGGAACATGTTGCTGTCGACGAGTTTTCACGTCGATCGGAGTTCCCGTTCGATCGCCGTCGCCGCGTGCGGCAGCCCGGTCGCACGCAGCTGGGCTATCCTGCGGTGCACCTCCTCGATGCCGTAATTCGATACGACGTCAGCGATTCCGATCCGTCCGCCCTGGTGAGCGACGGGTTCCCTGGCTATGCGGTTGATCTTCGTCATGCGCTTTCCTCGACACCGGCCTCTGCCGGTCGATCAATACTTCCCCGCGCAAGACCCACCATAGCGCGATGCACGTGCATCGGCACGTGCGCTCCGCACGGGGAGCGTGACGTATTCGGTTGTGGCACACTCGAGTACGCCATTGGGATGCCGACAGGAGTGGCAGTGATCGAGAACCGAGCCTTCGCCACAGCCACCGCGGACACGAACGGCCCGGAAGAGGATCCCGCGCTGCTGCGCCGCGTGTTGGGGGCACGCTTGCGTCGACTTCGCGAGGCGGCCGGGATCAGCGGAGAGACCGCCGGCCAGAGAATACGGGCCTCACACTCGAAGATCAGCCGTATCGAAAGCGGCCGGGTGGGCTTTCGCGCCATCGATGTCAACGACCTGCTGACCCTCTACGGCGTCGATGACGCCGAAGTGCGCGCTGAGTTCCTGGGCCTGGCGCAACGCGCGAATGCCGTGGGGCGCTGGGAAACCGACAACGATCTGGTGCCATTGCGCCTGGACACCTATGTCGCCCTCGAGGACGCCTCGCGGCTGATTCGCTGCTACGCACCGGGTTTGATACCCGAGCTGGTGTACACACCCTCATACGCGCACACCGTCTACACCATCGCCCATCGTGAAGCCACGGCCGACATCCAGCGTCGAGTCGAACTGCTCGTGCGCCGCCAGCATCTACTCACCCGCCTCGACCCACCCAAGGTGTGGTTCGTGATCGAAGAAGCCGCGCTGCGTCGCCCTGTCGGCGGCCACGACGTCTGGCACGCGCAATTGGATCACCTCGTGCAGTTGGCGGCCCGGCCGAACATCACCATCCAGGTGTTGCCCGACCATATAGGCGGCCCGGCGATCAGCGGTGTCCCCTTCACGGTCCTGCGCTTCGGCGCGCCCGAACTCAGTGATCTCGTCTACTTCAGCCACCCGACCGGCGCTCATTTCCTCGACAAGCCCGGCGATCTCGACCACTACCACGCGATCTGGGATCGCCTGTCCGTGTGCGCCGCCCAGCCCGAGCGGACCGCCGACATCATCGACACCCTCCGCACCATGCCCGCCACCGAACTCTGGAGTTAGACCCGAATCCTATGTCCGACAACACCATTGGCACGTCCCTGCCGACAGAGATCGACACCACCGTCCCCCATGAAGCCCGCGTCTACGATTACTGGCTCGGCGGCAAAGACAACTATCCGGCCGACCGGGCACTGGGTGACACCATCGCCGAGCACGTACCCACCATCAAGACCATGGCCCAGGCCAACCGAGCCTTCCTCGCCCGCGCGGTCCGATATCTGGTCGCCGAGACGGGCACCACTCAGTTCCTCGACATCGGCACCGGCATCCCGACCGCGGGCAACACGCACGAAGTCGCCCAGCAACTGGCCCCCGCCGCCCGCATTGCTTATGTCGACAAAGACCCGATCGTGCTCGCTCACGCCCGCGCGCTCATGGACAGCGCCCCCGAGGGCCGCACCCGCTTCATTCACGCCGACCTGCACGACCCTCGCTCCATCCTCGACCACCCCGCGGTCGCCGAAACGCTCGATCTGTCGCAACCCGTCGCGATCATGCTCGTCGCGATCATGATGTACTTCCGCGACAGCGACAATCCTCGCGAGATCATCCACACCTTGCTCGACCGCGTCGCTCCCGGCAGCTATCTCGTAATCACCCACCCCACAGCCGATTTCAATCCCGACGCGATGGCCGGTGTCGTCGCCGCCGCGGAGACCTCCGGCATCGCCTTCCACCCTCGCGGCAAGTCCGAGACCGCCGCACTGTTCGACGGCACCACGCTCGTCGACCCCGGAATCGTCCCCGTCGCGGCGTGGCGCCCGCACCTCACCGACCGCCCGACCGCGGTCGACGACGCCGACAGCGCGTGGTATTGGGCCGGCATCGGACGAAAGGCCGAGTAGCGGCTTCGAGGGTTGAAGTTTCCTCCACTAGGCGGTGGATCTCAGCCGATTGGACGCTGCGGCGGAACCACCGGCGCGGCTATCGTTTTCCTCGTGGCCCGCCGGAGTTACGCACTCTCCGGTGGGCCACCTTGTGAATCCGCCGGTCTCGGCACCACTGCACTGGCCCGCCCAGCAGCCTGGAGCGTACCTCGGTAACTACCCTCGCCGAGGACCGGATACCGCTTCCAGGCGACCTGGGATCCGGGGCCGGCGGT
>NZ_JBSGBY010000846.1:0-2788 GCF_053601505.1 Nocardia sp. NPDC004722 | reverse complement strand
ACAGGTCGCCGCCGAGCTACAGGCCACCGCGGTGCGCGCGTGGATACGCGGGGCCCGGCACTCCGCGGTGCGCGCGCTGCTGCGCGCCGCGGAACTCTCCCCCGATCCGGTCGCGGCGGGTCAGCGGCTCGCGCTCGCGGCCCGCAACGAATGGGAAAGCGGCAGTGTGGATTCCGCGCGCGAGCTACTGCGCCGGGCCGAGGCCGACGCGGGCCACGAGACGGCCGTGCGGTTCAGCGGCGGCCTGGAGGGCCTGATCGAACTCAGCCACGGCGACCCGAACCGTGCGCTGGAATTGTTCGAACGCGACGCGCCCGTGGCGGGACCGTATCTGGAACCGGAACTGCGCCACATGGCCCGGCGCGCGGCGTGGTCCGCGGGCCTGGAGGATCCGGGCGCCGATCAAGACGCCGAGGTGTTCGAGGCGCTGGAGGCGGGTCAGCAACTGGCCGGGTTGTGGCGGCTGCCGCCGGCGATTCACGCGTTCGCGATCGGTAAGCCGGAACAGGCGTGGGAGCTGTTCCGGATGGTCTCGCAGGACGTGCGCATCGCCGGAAGCACGACCGGCATGCTGGTGACCCACAATTCCCTGGCGATGCTGGAGCTGTCGCTGGGCCGCTGGGACGACGCCGCCGAGAACGTCGCGGACGCCCTGTATCTGGCCGAGCAGCAAGGCCAGCCCAATCCGCTCGCGCGGGCGCTGACCACGGTCGGCTGGCTGGCGGCGGTGCGCGGTGAGCATGCCGACGCGGTCGCGGCCACCGAGCGTGCGCTGGCCCTGAGCCGTCCGCGCCGGGGCACGGCCCTCAACGCCTCCGGGTACTGGAATCTGGGCCTGGACGCCTTGGGAGCCGGAAACGCGGAGGCCGCGTGGGGTTTTCTCGCACCGATCCTGGAGCCGGGGCACGAAGCCCATCATCCGACCTTCGCCGCGCTGGCCGCACCCGACGCCATCGAGGCCGCCGTCCGGCTGGGCCGGACCGAGGAGGCCGCCGCGGCCACGACGGTGCTCGCCTCCTGGGCCGAGCGGACCGGGGCCACCTGGGCGATCGCGGCGACGGCCCTGGCGGGGGCACTGGCCGCCGACGGCGAGCAGGCCGAACGCCTGTTCCGCGACGCGCTCGCCGTACCGGAGGCCGCCACCCGTCCGTTCCAGCAGGCGCGCACCCAGCTGCTCTACGGCGAATGGCTGCGGCGCAATCGCCGACGCACCGACGCCCGCGCCCAATTGGGTTCCGCGCTGAAGGTTTTCGAACAGCTGCGCGCCACGCCCTGGGCCACGCGAGCCCGCCAGGAGTCTGCCCTGGCGGGCGAGCAGCCGGAGCATCTTCCGGCCGGATCCTCCCGCGCCCTGCTGACCCCGCAGGAACTACGGGTCACCCGCCTGGCGGCCAAGGGCCTGACCAACCGCGACATCGCCGCCCAGTTGTTCATCAGCCCGCGCACCGTGGGACACCATCTCTCCCATGTCTTTCCGAAGCTCGGCATCACCAGCCGCGACGAGCTGGCCGCCCTGGATCTCGAACAGGAGCTGTGAGCGCGAAGGGCGGCCGACTCCCGCCCCGACGGGGACGGGCGGGAGCCAGCCTGGCAGGGCGGGCGAGGGATTCGCCGGACGCCGCGGTCAGGGGTGGCGGGTGGGTTCGGAGCGCAGATGCGGTGAGCGCGACAGCTCCTCGCGGCAGTGCACGCCGAGTTTCGCGAACACGCGCGAGAGATGGTGGCCCACCGTGCGATGGCTGATGGCCAGGCGGGCGGCGATCTCACGGTTGGTGTCGCCGTTCGCCGCGAGCCGCGCGACCCGGGCTTCCTGCGGGGTCAGCAGTTCGTCCTGCTCGTCGCCGATCCGCAGGCAGGAGCGGGCATCGACGAGATCGGATTCCTGCCGGGCCCGCTGCGCCCAGGACCGCGCGCCCAGGCGCTCGAAGGTCGTCGCGGCGGCCTCGAGCTGCTCGCGCGCGACACTGCGGCGGCGGGTGCGCCGCAGCCATTCGCCGTAGAGCAGTTGGATTCTGGCGTGCCGGAAGGGCAGGCCGCTCGCCTCCGAAGCCGCCAGCGCCGCCCCGAAGTGGCGTTCAGCGCTCGCGTCACCGTCGAGCAGGGCACGCCCGCATTCGAGGGCCGCCACCGCCCACGCGGCGTCGGTGTCGGCGACCCAATCCCGCAGGGCCGTCAGGAATTCCCGGGCCGGGGCGGCGCGGCCGACGCGCACGGCCGCCTCGATCGCGTCCAGCGCGGCGAGGGCGGCGAGCGTCGGATGGCAGGCGTCGTGCGCGGGGTCGATGAGCGGCGACAGCCGGGTCAGCGCGAGTTCGGGTTCACCGGCGGCGAGGGCGGCCGCGCCCAGCGCCAGCCAGGCGGCTGCGGTCAGCACCGGCAGTCGCAGCGGACGCGAAAGCTCCAGCGACCGTTCACACAAGCGCTCGGCCAGCTCCCGGTCCCCGCTGAGCGCGGCATGCAGGGCAAGCGTATTCAGGCTCTGCACAGCGGAATTGACGAATCCGTTCGACTCGGCGAGATCGAGCGCGGCGGTAGCGTCCGCTGCGGCATCGGTCCAGTGCCCCATCGACAGCCGCACCCGGGCCGATTGCGCGAGCATCAAGGCCTGCCAGGAGGATTCGCCGCGCTCGCGGGCCGCGAGCCCGGCCGCGCGATAGCAGTCGAGCGCCGGGACCGCGCGGCCCGAGGCGACGGCCAGCACGCCGGGCGGCAACCGCCACGGCTCGGCCGCACCGTCCTCGAAGGCCGTCCCGAGATCCCATGTGCGACCGGTGATCCACGCCGCCCG
>NZ_JBSGBY010000845.1:0-2804 GCF_053601505.1 Nocardia sp. NPDC004722 | reverse complement strand
CCGGTTTTCGCCTCGGACGCGCTGTCATCGGTGGCTTACGCGCCGGAGGAGATCTTCCTGGTGCTCTCGGTGGCGGGCCTGTCGGCCTACGCCTACGCACCCTGGATCGGCCTCGCGGTCGCGCTGGTGATGGCGGTGGTGGTGGCCAGCTACCGGCAGAACGTGCACGCCTACCCGTCCGGTGGCGGTGATTACGAGGTCGCCACCAAGAACCTGGGGCCCACCGCCGGATTGACCGTCGGCAGTGCGCTCTTGGTGGACTATGTGCTCACGGTGGCGGTGTCGATTTCCTCGGCGGCGTCGAATATCGGTTCGGCAGTGCCGTTCGTCGCAACACACAAGGTGCTGTTCGCGGTCAGCGCGATTGTGATTCTCACCGCGATCAATCTGCGCGGCATCCGTGAATCCGGTACCGCGTTCGCGATTCCCACCTACGCGTTCATGATCGGCATGGCGCTCATGCTGCTGTGGGGTTTCATCCGCATCGGGCTGGGGCAGACCGTGCACGCCGAGTCCTACGGGTTCGGGCTCAAGGCCGAGGATTCGCATCTGGCGGGGCTGGCCTTCGTATTCCTCATCGCGCGCGCGTTCTCCTCCGGCTGTGCCGCGCTGACGGGTGTGGAGGCCATCAGCAATGGTGTGCCCGCGTTCCGCAAACCCAAGTCGCGCAATGCCGCGACCACGTTGCTGCTGCTGGGCGGCATCGCGATCACCTTGTTCATGGGCATGATCGTGCTCACCCAGAAGGTCGGCATCGTGTACGCGCACGACACCTCCGACCTGATCGGGGCGCCGGCCGGATACGAGCAGAAGACGCTCGTCGCGCAGCTGGCGGGCGCGGTGTTCTCCGGGTTCCCGACGGGCTTCTACTTCATCACCATCGTCACCGCGCTGATCCTGGTGCTGGCGGCCAATACCGCGTTCAACGGGTTCCCGGTGCTGGGTTCGATTCTGGCGCAGGACCGTTTCCTGCCGCGCCAGCTGCACACGCGCGGGGACCGGCTGGCGTTCAGCAACGGCATCCTGTTCCTGGCCGGTGCGGCCATCGCGTTCGTGGTGCTGTTCGGCGGTGAGGTGACGCGGCTGATCCAGCTCTACATCGTGGGCGTGTTCGTGTCGTTCGTGCTGAGTCAGACCGGCATGCTGCGGCATTGGACGCGGTTGCTGCGCACCGAGACCGATCCGTCGCAGCGGGCGCGCATGAAGCGCTCGCGGGTGATCAACGCCATCGGCCTGACCATGACCGCGACCGTGCTGTGCATCGTGCTGGTCACCAAGTTCGTGGCGGGCGCGTGGATCGCCATCGTCACCATGGCGGCCATCTTCGGGTTGATGAAACTCATTCGCCGCCACTACGACGCGGTCTCGCAGGAACTCGACGACACCGAATGGGACGGCGTGCTGCCCAGCCGCACCCACTCCATCGTGCTGGTGTCGAAGCTGCATCTGCCGACCAAGCGCGCCCTCGCCTATGCCCGCGCCACCCGGCCCGACACCATCGAGGCGATCACCGTGAACGTCGACGAGCCCGACACCCGGTCGCTGGTGCGGCAGTGGGAGGCCAGCGATATCGCGGTGCCGCTCAAGGTGATCGAGTCGCCGTACCGTGAGATCACCAAGCCGGTGGTGGATTACGTGAAGCGGGTGCGCAAGGATTCCCCGCGTGACGTGGTCACCGTGTTCATTCCGGAGTATGTGGTCGGGCACTGGTGGGAGCAGTTGCTGCACAATCAGAGTGCGTTGCGGCTCAAGGGCCGCCTGCTGTTCGAGCCCGGTGTGATGGTGACCAGCGTCCCGTGGCAGTTGTCGTCCTCGGCGGGCCGGGCCCGCCCGGGCCGGCTGGCCAACGCGCCCGGCAATATCCGGCGCGGCTTCGGGGACGAGCGATGAGCGCCGGACCCGACTGGTACGGCGAGATCTTCGAGGTCCGGCTGGGTCCGCCCGGCCACGGCGGCTTCTGCGTCGCCCGCCACGAGGGCCGCGTCTTGTTCGTGCGCCACGGCCTGCCCGGTGAGCTCGTGCGCGCCCAGATCACCGAGGACCGCGGCGGCTCCTTCTGCCGCGCCGACGCCATCGACATCCTCGAAGCATCCCCCGACCGCATCCCCGCCACCTGCCCGGTCTCCGGCCCCGGCGGCGCGGGCTGCTGCGACTTCACCTTCGCCACCCCCGCCGCCCAACGCGACCTCAAACACCAGGTCGTCGCCGACCAACTCCGCCGCCTGGCCAACTGGGAACCGGACTTCATCGTCGAAACCATCCCGACACCCCTCGGCCTCCCGAGTGGCGTTGCGGCGCAACTCGATGCGCTGGCAGCTCGGCGGCCCGGGACGCCGGATCGGCGGCCGCCGGGCCCCGGCCGTATCGGCGGGGTGGCCACCCATGTAGCCCGTGCTCTGACGGTCGGTACCGACCTCGGCGGCGCACGGTCGGCGGACGCGTACGCCGGGGGCTGGCGGAGCCGTGTGCGGCTGACGGTCGATTCCGATGGGCGGGCCGGGGTGCACGGGTATCGGAGTACCGAGGTGATCGCTGATCTGCGGTGTCCGCAGCCGATGGCCGGGGCGATGGATGGGATCGCGGAGCGGAAGTGGACGCCCGGGGCGGATCTCGTTGTCGCCGTGGATGGTGACGGGATGCGGCATGTCGTCGAGGTGGCCCCGGCCGCCGATGAGCGCGGAGATCGGCGCGGGCGCGGGGGCGATCGGCGCGAGAACGGGCGGGGCGGGGGCGCTTCGGGGCGGCGCGGGGGTGATCGCGGTAGTACCGCCGCGCGGCGGGCCGCGGCGCACGGGCCGCGGGCC
>NZ_JBSGBY010000844.1:0-2809 GCF_053601505.1 Nocardia sp. NPDC004722 | reverse complement strand
GGCGATCTCTTTGGCGTGGAAGGGATCCCGCACATCGAAGACCCGGATGCCTACCGTCTTCGCGACCTCCACCGACTGGAACGCGCCCACCAGGTTCAGCGCGGCCGACAAGGCCACCGCCACCCGGGGGGAAAGCGCACCGGTCGCAATGGAAGTCGCCATCGCATTGGCGGTGTCATGGAATCCGTTGGTGAAATCGAAGGCCAACGCGGTGACAACCACGATCAACAGAACGAGAAGCTCAGCGCTCACACCTTCAGTGTCACAACGAGATAGCTCGGCCTGAATGGCTCTCGAGCGGAGTTCATCCGAAATTCAGGTGCCTACCCCGGGGCGGTCGCCCCGGGGTACCGCCGCTTACATGCCCGGACAGCAACCGGACATCATCGTGCACATCCAGCTGCAGAACATCGACCATGGGTCCATCGGCGAATCACCTCCTCCCGCGTGATTCGGAGCCGGGCCGCGGCGGGATGTTCAGCGGGGTATCGCCGAGGTGCCTGGGCCTGCCGTGGATGTTCCCCAGCGGGCTACGCCAACAGTGAAATGAGCGGGCGCCGGTGGTGTTTCGTGGCCAGAATGGGCGGGTCAGTGTGGTTGGAATGGAGTGCGGGAGGCGCTGGGAGATGGATGAGGTGCTGCTCACGCCGCCGGATGCCGCCGAGGTGCGGTTCGTGGCGCGGGGCGTGGTGAGTGCGGCGATCGGTGAGGCCGGGCTGACGCCGTTGCAGGAGTTGCTGATTCCGGCGATGTTCCTGTCGATGACGGGGCATCCGGTGGAGCTGGCCGAGGTGCGGCCGATCGGGGCCGCGGAATTCGCGGCGGGAATGGCGCGGCGCAATCGGATCTTCCGGGAGCGGGTGGTGCAGACCATGCTGCTGGCGGCGCTGGTGGTGCGGCCGCTGCCCGAGGCGGTGGCGGATCGGTTGCGGGAGTTCGCGGATGCGCTCGGCGTCGACGACGACATGATCGCGGTGGCGCGGATGTATGCCGAGGGCGCGGTGGATCTCGCGGCGGTCGACTTCTCCCGCAACGGGTATCTGGGCAATCTGGACGCGCTGCGGCTGGACGACCTGCACACCGACGGATAGGACAATTCCTGGAGCGCGGTCACCGACGATCCGGCGCTGGCCGGGCGCTGGGGTGAGCTGTGGGAATTGCCGGTGGGCACGCTGGGTCGTGGCGTCGCCGACTTCTACCGCGACCGTGGTTTCGTCACCCCGGGTCTGGCCGGTTCCGCGCCGCCGCTGCTGGCCCAGCACGATTGGGTGCACGTGCTCGCCGGATACGGCACCACCCTGGAAAACGAGATCGAGGTGTTCGCGTTCATGGCGCGCGCCAATGACGATCCGCGCGCGTTCAGCCTGCTGGCCATGGTCATTTCACTGTTCGAGACCGGGTATCTGAAGGCGGGCGCGGGCCTGTTCGAGGCCGACGAGGGGCATCTGCGCACCAAGGGCATGGCCGAACGGCTCGGCGACGCCATGCGGCGCGGCGCGCTCACCCAGGGCAGCCACGACTTCCTGGACCTGGACTGGTTCTCCCTGGCCGACCGCCCGATCACGGTGGTGCGCAACGAGATCGGGCTGGTGGCCAAGGCCGACACCGCCGTCGCGGCCGGGTCGGCGGGACCATGGCAGCCCGGCGGCATCACCGCGTACCAGCTCAATTCGTCCAAGGCGGCCGCCGAGGCCGAGGGCCGCACCCACATCCCCTGGCAGCCCGACCCGAGCCGCGACTGAGCGACTGCCGAGCCAGGGCCACCCACCGAGGCGGCGCGTCGCCCTAGCCGAGTGCCGTCTAGGCCGAGCCGAGTAGGCCGAGCATGCCGGAAACGGCTGCAGGCCAAGTGAATTGCTCGGCTCGGCTGCGGGCGGCCTGGCGGCGTTCGGCCGGGGGGCGGGCCAGGACGTCGGTGACGGCGGTGGCGAAGGCGCGGGGGTGGTCGGCGGCGACCGCGCCCGCTTCGGCGGTGACGATGTCGGCTAAGGCGGAGGAGCGGCTGGCTACTACCGGGGTGCCTGCGGCGAGGGCTTCCAGGGCGGCGAGGCCGAAGGTTTCGTGGGGGCCGGGGGCCAGGGAGACGTCGGCGGTGGCGAGGAGGGTGGCCAATGCCGGTCTGTCGCTGATGAATCCGGCGAAGTGGACGGTGGGGCGGCCGTCGGGCAGGGGCGGGATGAGGCGGGCCTGGCGTTCGAGGGCGTCGCGGCGCGGGCCGTCACCGGCGACGATCAGGCGGGTGTCGAGGCCGCGTCGACGCAGCGCGCTCACCGCGGCGATGCTGCGGTCGACGCGCTTTTCGAGTGACAGGCGGCCGCAGTGCACGAGCAGCGGGTAGTCGTCCGCGCCGAACTCGGTGCGCAGGCGGTGGTCATGGCGGTCGGGGCGGAACATGTCCAGATCGACGCCGAGCGGGACGAGTTCGACGTTCTCGACGTCGATGCGCTGGAATTCCTCGCGCGCGAACGCGGTGGTGCAGACGACGATGTCGTAGTTCGCGGCGGTGCGGCGGTTGGCGGCGTCGGCGGCGCGGCGGGCGATCGGGCCGGGCAGCACCTGACCGAGCAGGCGGTCGAGGCGCTCGTGGGAGATCATCACGCCCGCGATGTCGCGGCGGCGCGCCCAGCGGCCGAAACCACGCAGTGTCAACCGATCCGACACCTCCAGGACATCCGGGCGCAGCCCCGCCAGGGTGTCGGCGACGCGACGCGGGTCGGCGGCGCGGTAGCCGCCGGTCCACGGAATCTCCGGCGCGGGCAGCGTAATCCGCAGCACCCCACTGCCGAGCAACTCCTCGGAACGCTGCGTA
>NZ_JBSGBY010000843.1:0-2827 GCF_053601505.1 Nocardia sp. NPDC004722 | reverse complement strand
TCCCCGAACCCGGGGCCACCGCGGTCCTCGACGGCCCCGAGGGCCGTCATGCCGCCACGGTGCGCCGCATCCGGGTCGGGGAACCCATCACCCTCTCCGACGGGCACGGGATCCTCGCCGATTCGGAAGTGGTTGCGGCCGCAAAGGATCGCCTCGAACTGAAGGTGCTCTCCAAGCGGGTAGCCGAGCCTTGGACCCCGCAGGTGACCGTGGTCCAAGCGCTCCCCAAGTCCGACCGCTCCGAACTCGCGGTCGAACTCATGACCGAGGCGGGCGCCGACGCCATCGTCCCCTGGCAGGCCCTGCGCTGCGTCTCCAACTGGGAAGCCAAGGCCCGCAAGGGCGTCGAAAAATGGCGCGCCGCCGCCAAATCCGCCGCCCGCCAATCCCGCCGCGCCTACATCCCCGACGTCGCCGACCTCCACACCACCCGAGAACTGCTCGACTTGATCCGCGCCGCCAAGGCGAACGGGGCCGTTGTCGCGGCCCTCCACGAGTCCGGCGAATCCCGTTTGACCGAAATGTCTTTCGAAGGCGTCCCGGAGATCATCCTCATCGTCGGCCCCGAAGGCGGCCTCGACGACTCCGAACTGAAATCCCTCACCGAAGCCGGAGCCGAACCAGTCCTCTTGGGCCCCACCGTCCTCCGCACCTCCACCGCCGCAGCCGTCGCCCTGGGAGCTTTGGGCGCGCTCACCCCGCGCTGGTAGCCGCGCGACGGGGCCAGGCCGCGGACACCCGCTCGCCCTGTCGGGCCACCGCATCGCCGGGTTGCGGCACGGAATGGATTCGGGGGTGCGGCAGTTGCGTGACGCTGGGTTGTTTCGCCTGCTGGTAGCCCCATATTCACTGGGCGTTGTCGGTGGGCGGCGGTAAACTTCTGTCAACGTACTCGGCATCGAGACCGGAAAGCAGGCCATAGCCACTTTTGAGAACACCAGGCGAAATCGGCGATCAGAGCACTCCTACCGCTGGCATCGGGGCCGGCGGCAACGGGTCCGGACCGGCGGGGCGGACCGTTCGTTCCAGCATCGAATTGGCACCGGAGTCGGTCTTCGGGTTCCTGGGTTCGGCCGATGAGAACCTGCGTGAACTCGAGCGCCTTCTCATTGCCGACATCCATGTCCGCGGCAACTCCGTCACGCTGACCGGCAAGCCCGCCGATGTCGCGCTGGCGGAGCGGGTCGTCGCCCAGCTGGTCGCGCTCACCGCGCGCAATCGGGTGGTGACTCCGGAGGCGGTGCGGCACACGTACTCCATGCTCACCGAGGGTTCCTCGGATTCCCCGGCGGAGGTGCTGAGCCTCGACATCCTGTCCCGGCGCGGCAAGACCATCCGGCCCAAGACGCTCAACCAGAAGCGTTATGTCGACGCCATCGACGCGCACACCATCGTCTTCGGGGTGGGTCCGGCCGGTACCGGCAAGACGTATCTGGCCATGGCCAAGGCCGTGCAGGCGTTGCAGACCAAGCAGGTCAACCGCATCATCCTGACCCGGCCGGCGGTCGAGGCGGGTGAGCGGCTGGGCTTCCTGCCGGGCACGCTGAACGAGAAGATCGACCCGTACCTACGCCCGCTCTACGACGCCCTGCACGACATGATGGATCCGGAGGCGATCCCGAAGCTCATGCAGGCCGGTGTCATCGAGGTCGCGCCGCTGGCCTACATGCGCGGTCGCACGCTCAACGACTCGTTCATCATTCTGGACGAGGCGCAGAACACGACGGCCGAGCAGATGAAGATGTTCCTCACCCGCCTGGGTTTCGGTTCCAAGATCGTGGTGACCGGTGACGTCACGCAGGTCGATCTGCCCAATAACTCGCGCTCGGGTCTGCGGGCGGCGACGGAGATCCTGCACGGCATCGACGACATCCACATCTCGGAGCTCACCAGCGCCGACGTGGTCCGTCACCGCCTGGTCGGAGCGATCGTCGACGCCTATGACCGGTACGAGGCGGACACTCGGCCCCCGGCCGCCGTCCACTATCCGGGCAATCGGGCGCAGCGACGTGCCGCGAGCCGGGGAGATCGGCACTGACCTCGCCCACTAAGCTGTTGCGGTGAGCATCGAGATCGCCAACGAATCGGGTATCGAGGTATCCGAAGAAGAACTGGTCAGCGTCGCGCGCTTCGCGATCGCCCAGATGGATGTCCATCCGGCGGCCGAGCTGTCGATGGTGCTGGTCGATCTCGACACCATGGCGGATCTGCACATGCGCTGGATGGACCTGCCCGGTCCGACCGATGTCATGAGCTTCCCCATGGACGAGCTGGAGCCGGGCGGCCGCCCCGACGCCGCCGAGCCCGGCCCGTCCATGCTCGGCGATATCGTGCTCTGCCCGGAATTCGCGGCCCAGCAGGCCGAGAAGGCCGGGCACTCCATGGATCACGAGCTGGCGCTGCTGACCGTGCACGGCGTCCTGCACCTCCTCGGCTACGACCATGCCGAGCCGGAGGAGGAGAAGGAGATGTTCGCGCTCCAGGCCAGTCTGCTCGAAGGCTGGTACGAGCATGTCCGCCAGGAGATGCGCCGCGCCGAACTGGCCGAGCGCGATCAGCGGCTGCTGGGCAAGACCGGTTTCACCGACACCACCGGTGATCCGCTGGGCCCGGCGTGAATTCATTCGTTCTGCTCCTGCTGGCGATCGTCCTGGTCCCGGCGGGCGGGGTGTTCGCGGCGCTGGATTCGGCGCTGAACACCGTCTCCCCGGCACGCGTGGAGGATCTGGTGCGCGCCGAGCGCACCGGGGCGGCGCGGCTGGCGCGCATCATCGCCGATCGCCCGCGCTACGTGAATCTCATGGTGCTGCTGCGCCTTACGTGCGAG
>NZ_JBSGBY010000842.1:0-2836 GCF_053601505.1 Nocardia sp. NPDC004722 | reverse complement strand
GCGGCGATTGCGGTGGGTGTGGCCGGAATGGTGCAGGAAGACGCCGGGTGCGGCGCTGTAGAGCGCTTGCAGCTCAGCGGCATTCGCGGCATCGAGGATGAAGCTCGGGCCCGCGAGATTCGACCAGCCGGACTCGGTGGTGACGGGATGGTGGCCGAAAAGCATGGTGGGGCGATCCGGGTCGGCGGCGAGCAGGTCGCGGAGCCGGTCGAGCTGGGGGCGCTCCAGGATGCCGCCCGCCGCGTCGAGCTGAGTGGTGTCCAGGGCGATCACGCGCAGCTCGCCGAGTTCGTAGGACGCCAATTGCTGCCTGGTGCTGAAGGAATCGCCCCAACAGTCGTGGTGGTCGAGGTAGGGCGTGCAGCTCGCGTAGTCGTCACCGAGATGCGGCCGGTCGTGATTGCCGCGGGCGGCGAGCCAATCCCGGCCCGCCACACCCCACTTCGCGAGCGCGGAGTGCACGCCGCGCACCTGATCCGGCGTCGCCTCCGCGGTCAGGTCACCGGCCAGCAGCAGATGATCGACGGCGCGGTCCGGCCGGTGCATATCGTCGAGCAGCGCCGCGAGCATGATCTCGGGATACGGTGCGAGACCGGGCTCTTGGCGGAAGCCGGGCGGCAGGCCCGCGGTGATGATGCCGCTGACCTCCTCGCCGTAGTGAATGTCGTTGGACAGCGCGATGGTTCGCAGCAGGCGGCCGGGCGGCGGCACCAGGGTGGTGAAGACGCCCTGCGCCTCGGGCGTATTCGGCTGCCGGGTCACCACATTTAGCGCGGGCGTGGCCGCAATGCCCGCCGAGCGCGCCTCGAAGCGGTAGGTGCGGCCGGGTTCCAGCCCGGTCACCTCGGCGTAGTGGTAGGCCGTCGGCTGCGAATCGCCGAAGACCTGACGCAGCCCGGAACCGTCCGGCGCGCCGAGCCAGACCTCGCTGTCGGCCTCGACCGGCACGGGATTCCCGCTGGCGTCCGGCCCCAGCGTGGTCCAGGTGAAGATCGCCGCCTGATCGGTGATGGTGACGACCTCGAGATCGGTCACCACGAGCGAACCCGGCTGTGCCCGGGCCGGACTCGCCCAGGCCCCGGGCAGTGCCGCTGCCGCGAGCAAACCGAGGACCTGGCGTCGATTCGGGCCGCAGCAGCTCATCGTCGTCCTACTTCGCGTCGGTGGAGCAGACCTTCCATACGCCGTCTTCCTTGCGCAGATGCTCGGGGATGGAACGCTTGTCGGCCGCCGCGCCGGGCAGCGTGAACGTGCCCAGGGTGACGGCGGTGGCGCGATCGCCGGTGATGGTGACGCCCTGGACCGAATCGACCTTCATCGACACCCGGTTCTTGTCCATGGCCTGCTTCTGGGCGGCGGTGAAGGCGTCGTACTGGGCGCGGTCGCCCGCGCAGGTCTTGCCGACCGCCTGCGAGGCGCCGCCGGAATCCATGGCGTCGTAGAAGTCCCGCAGCGCGGTCTCGACGCGCTGGTTGTCGCTGACCCCGGAGTCCTTGCCGTTCAACGTCACCGCGGTCGCGATGCCACCTCCCACGAGCACCACGGCGGCCACGCCGAGTCCGATGGTCAAGGGGGTTCGGCGATTCAGGGTCATCGAGATCCTTCGACTCGGGCAGGTATTCGGTTGCGGAACGTCTGGAGAGTACAGCGATTGCATGTCGATTGGTGGGGTGGCATTTGAACCGGGAGGGCGGGACTGTACGTTGGTTAGGCAAACCTCAGAGGTGAGGTGGGAGCGGCGGAAAGGACGGTCATGACGGCGGCTCGATGGAAACTGGTGTCCGGAGCGCTGGCGGCGATCGCCGTCCTCGGTGCGACCACCGCCTGCTCCAGCTCGTCCAAGGACGACAACGAGATCCTGGTCTACAACGCGCAGCACGAATCCCTCACCAAGGAATGGGTCGACGCGTTCACCAAGGACACCGGCATCAAGGTGACCATCCGCAACGGCGGTGACACCGACCTCGGCAACCAGCTCGTCGCCGAGGGTGGCAAGTCCAAGGCCGACGTCTTCCTCACCGAGAACTCCCCGGCCATGGCGCTCGTCGAGAACGCCGGCCTGTTCGCCGATGTCGACAAGGACACCCTCGCGCAGGTCCCCGAGCAGTTCCGCCCCTCCACCGGCAAGTGGACCGGAATCGCCGCGCGCTCCACCGTTTTCGTCTACAACTCCGCCAAGCTCCCGGCCGACCAGCTGCCCAAGTCGCTGCTCGATCTGCAGCAGCCGCAGTGGAAGGGCCGCTGGAGCGGCGCCGCCTCCGGCGCGGACTTCCAGGCCATCGTGGCCGCCCTGCTCGCCCAGAAGGGCGAGGACGTCACCAAGGCGTGGCTGAAGGGGATGAAGGACAACGCGGTCATCGGACAGAACAACACGACCGTGATGAAGAACGTGAACGCCGGTCAGATCGACGGCGGCGTGATCTACCACTACTACTGGTACCGCGATCAGGCCAACACCAAGGACAACAGCAAGAACACCCAGCTGTTCTACTTCAAGAACCAGGACCCGGGCGCCTTCGTCTCCATTTCCGGTGGCGGCGTGCTGAAGTCGAGCGGCAAGCAGGCCAACGCCCAGAAGTTCCTGAACTTCATCACCTCCAAGAAGGGCCAGACCGTCCTGCAGACCGGTGACTCCATGGAGTACCCGGTGGCCGCCGACGTCGCCGCCAACCCGGCGCTGCCGCCGCTGGCCTCGCTGGACGCGCCCAAGATCGACCCGAGCAAGCTGGACGCCAAGAAGGTCACGCAGCTCATGACCGAGGCGGGCCTGCTGTAACCGTGAGTGTTCGGACCGATGTGCCCAGCCGTGGCACGAAGGTAACCGCGACCCGGGCCC
>NZ_JBSGBY010000841.1:0-2842 GCF_053601505.1 Nocardia sp. NPDC004722 | reverse complement strand
GGACGTGGTGCTGAGCCTGCCGGTCTCCGGCCGCACCACCGCGGTGCTGCGGCGTTCGGGCGGCATGATCGCCAATGTGGTGCCGCTGCGGGTGCCGGTGCCGCGCGACGGCCGGGTGGGCGAGGTGCTCGATGCCATCCGGGTGGCCGCGTCAGGGGCGTTGCGGCATCAGCGGTTCCGCTACGAGGACATGCGCGGCGACGGTGCTCGCGACGAATTCGGGCGCGGCATGGTCGGTCCGGTCATCAACATCATGCTGTTCCCGGCCGGAATCGATTTCGCAGGTGTGGAATCCAGCCTCCACGTGCTGACGTCCGGGCCGATCGAAGACCTGTTCGTCAACTTCTACCAGCACGGCGCGGATGCCCCGATCCACGTCGACTTCGCCGCGAATCCCCGCCTGTACGACGAGGACTCGCTACGCAGACATCACCAGCGCTTCCTCGCGTTGCTGGATTCGCTGCTCGACGCGACGGGCGAAACACCGGTCGCGGCAATGGATTACGTGGTACCTGACGAGAAGTGGGTGCTGGCCGGTGCGAACGGGACAGCGGGACCGCAGCCCCGGCTGCTGCCCGAGATTCTCGCCGAGGGATTGCGACGGGCCGGGCGCGACGCGGTCGCGGTGGCCGGACGGGACCGCCAGCTCACCTACGGCGAGCTCGACGCATTGTCGAATCGCCTGGCACGCAGGCTTTTACACGCGGACGGTGGGGTCGCGATCGGACCGGAATCGACGGTGCTGGTGGCGCTTCCACGTTCGATCGAGGCGTCGGTAGCCCTGTGGGCGGTGGCGAAGACCGGTGCGGCCTTCGTGCCGCTGGGCACCGCGCTGCCCGCCGAGCGGGTGGAACGCATTGCTACCGAGGCCGGGGCGGTCTTCGGGCTCGCGCTCGCGGAATCGCAGGCTGCCCTGCCGGATTCGGTGCGCTGGATCGCGATCGACGAGGTCCTGCGGGACGAGCTGCGGGCGGCGGGAGGGGAATCGATCGCGAGGATCGAGGACCGCAGTGCGGAATCCGTTATCGCATCAGATCTTCCGCTCAGTGACGCGGAGTTGCGGGGGCGGGTGCGGGTGGCGAATCCGGCGTATGTCGTGTTCACGTCCGGGTCGACGGGGGTGCCCAAGGGGGTGGTGGTGACCCATGCCGGGCTGGCGGGGTTGGCGGACGCGATCGTGGACGCCTATCGGGTTCAGCCGGGGGCACGGGTGTTGCAGTGCCTGAATCCGAGTTTCGATGCCGCGGTGCTCGAGTGGTTGATGGCGTTCGCGTCGGGGACGACGCTGGTGGTGGCCGAGGCGGATCCGGTGATCGGTGCCGAATTGGCCGGGCTGGTCCGGGATTTCGGAATCACGCAGGTGTGTTCGACGCCCGCGGTGCTGGCGACGCTGGAACCTGACGCGCTGGACGGGGTGCGCGCGGTGTCTTCCGGTGGAGAGCCGACGCCGCCGGATATCGTGGCGCGCTTCGGGATCGGGCGGGAGCTGCTCAACTCCTATGGACCCAGTGAGACCACGGTGGCGGTCACCTACACCGGCGGGCTGGTGCCGGGTGTGAACGCCGGGATCGGTGACCCGATTCCGGGGGCTGGCATGCTGGTGCTGGACCGCTGGTTGCGGCCCGTGCCCATCGGCATGGCGGGGGAGCTGTACGTGACCGGTCCGGGGGTGGCCCGCGGCTACGTGGGGCGTCCGGGGCTGACGGCCGACCGATTCGTGCCCGCGACAACGGGTCCCGCCGGATCGCGCATGTATCGCACCGGTGATCTGGTGCGCTGGACCGAGAGTGGCGTGCTCGAATACGTGGGCCGCGGTGATTTCCAGGTCAAGCTGCGCGGCATGCGCATCGAGCTCGGGGAGATCGACGCCGTCCTGAACACGCATCCGGGTGTGGAGATCGCGGTGACGGTGGCGCGCCCGGCGGCCAATGGCGGGACCGTGCTGGCCGCGTATGTGGTCCCGCATGCCGGTCACGACCTCGCCGAGGCCGAACTGCTCGATCATGCGGGACGCCGGCTGCCGCCCTATATGGTGCCGGGCACCGTCACCGTGCTGGGTGCGCTCCCGCTCACGGCCAACGGCAAGGTCGACCGCCGCGCCCTGCCCGAACCTGTTGTGGCGCAACCGGTGCACGGGCCTGCGGCGACGGAGACCGAACGACTGCTGTGCACCTTGTTCGCCGAGATTCTGGGTACCCCCGAAATCGGCCCCGGCACTTCGTTCTTCGCGCTGGGCGGCGACTCGATCATGGCGATCACGCTGGTCTCGCGGGCCCGCGCCGCCGGTCTGGTCTTCTCCGCCCGTGAGGTTTTCGAGCACCGCACGCCCGCCGCACTGGCCGCCGTCGTGACCCGGGTTCAGGAACGCCCGCGGCAACTTCCCGAACTGCCGGGCGGCGGTGTCGGCCGGATGCCGCTCACGCCCGTCGCGGCATGGCTGTTGCAGCGGCCGGGCTGGGAGCATTTCGCCCAATCCATGGTGGTCCAGGTCCCGGTCGGCGCGGATTCCGTGGCGTTGCTGCACACGCTGCGGGCGCTGCTCGACCGCCACGACATGCTGCGCGCTCGCGTGATCGAGACCGAAGAGGGATACCAATTGGAGGTTCCCCCAGCGCATCTCATGGACGCGGATGCGCTGCTCCACCGCATCGACCGCACGGACCAGGCTCCGGACGCGATGCTCTGCGAGGCGGTGATGGATCATGCCCTGGCGGCGGCCGTCGATCGCCTGGATCCACGCGCGGGCGTCATGCTCGCCGTGACCTGGCTGGACGCGGGCCCGGAGCGGTCGGGTCGCCTGGCCATCGTGATCCACCACCTGGCCTGTGACGCCGTCTCGTGG
>NZ_JBSGBY010000840.1:0-2852 GCF_053601505.1 Nocardia sp. NPDC004722 | reverse complement strand
GCCCAGCTCGGCACCGACCACCTCGACATCTGGTCGGTCGCCGCCTGGGACCCGCACACCCCCCTCGAGGAGATCGCCGACACCCTGGGCTGGGCGGTGCGCTCCGGGCGCGTGCGCTACGCCGGGGCCCGCGGCTACGACGGCTGGCAGCTGGCCACCCTCGCCGCCGCCGCACCGCTGACGGCCACGCATCTGCCGTATTCGCTGCTCGCGCGCGGCGTCGAACACGAATTCGTGCCCGCCGCACAGCATCACGGCATCGGCATCGTCGCCACCGCACCCCTGGCCGGGGGCATCCTCACCGGCAAATACCGCGACGGCGTGCCCGCCGACTCCCGCGGCGCCGACGAGGCCACCGCCGCGGAGATCACCGCACACCTCGACGAACGCGCCCTGCGCGTGGTCGACGCGGTCGTCACCGCCGCCGACGGACTGGGCACCTCCCCGCTGGCGGTCGCGCTGGCCTGGATCCGCGACCAGCCGGGCGTGGCGTCGATGCTGGTGGGAGCGCGCGATCTCGGGCAACTGACCGGAATCCTCGCCGCCGAGACCCTGGAACTGCCCCGGGCCATCGCCGCGGCCCTGGGAGACGTGAGCGCACGCACAGAATGAGCAAGGCTAACCTTACCGCCATGAGGTGTCTCGTGAATGCCCGCTCGGTCGTGCGCCCGCTGCTGATCATGCTGCTCGGTATCGGCCTGGTCGCGGGCGTCACCGCCTGCGGCAGCGGCACTTCCAGCAGCGGCGCCAAGGGACCGGTCACCGCCAGCGTCGGCGACCTCGACCCCGTCGCACTCAACCCGGCACCCACCCCGGTGCTGCCGGTCACCGTGAAATCCTTCGACGGCAGCGACGTCACCGTCACCGACACCAGCCGCATCATCGCCGCCGACCGCTACGGCACCCTCGCCCAGACCGTCGTCGCGCTCGGGCTGCGCGCGAACCTGGTGGGCCGCTCCAACTCCGCGGCCTTCCCCGCCGTCACCGCCCTGCCCACCGTCTCGAGCGGCTCGGGCACCCTGAGCGCGGGAAGCCGTTGCGGCCCTGCGGCCCACCGTGTTCCTCACCGACACCACCGCCGTCACCCCCGCCCTGCGCGACCAGCTCAAAGCACTCGGCATCACGGTGGTGTACTTCGACTCCAAACGCACCCTCGACGGCGTCATCCCGCAGATCGAAGCCGTCGCCGACGCGCTGGGGGTGAGCGAGGCGGGCAAGACGCTGGCCAAACGCACCCAGGGCGAGATCGACGCCGCCACCGCCTCGGTGCCGCACCAGAACACCAAACCCAAGATCGCGTTCCTCTACCTGCGCTCCACCGCCATCACCATGATCTTCGGCCCCGGCTCCGGCGCGGAATCCCTCATCGCGGCCATCGGCGGCATCGACGCCGCCACCGCCTCGGGCGTCACCCAGGACTTCCTGCCCATCACCAGCGAAGCCATGATCGCCGCCGCCCCCGACGTCCTGCTCGTCATGAGCGACGGCCTCGCCTCCGTCGGCGGCGTCGACGGCCTCGAGAAAGTCCCCGGCGTCGCCCAAACCCCCGCCGGGCGCGACCGCCGCGTCATCGACATGTCCGACGCCGTCCTGCTGTCCTTCGGCCCCAACACCGGCCGCGTCCTGACCGCCCTGATCAAGGCCGTCTACGGCACCGCGAACGCATGACCGACCCGCTACCCCCGCAATCGAATCCGGCTCATGACCCGGCATCAGCCGCTCGTGAGCGGCCCGCCACCGATCCGGCCAATCCCCGCACCAGCAGCTCCGACAAGGCCACCGACCTCGCCGAGGCCACCGACGTCACCGCGGCGGAGCTGGAATCGGCGGCCGCGCACCGGTTTCCGGCCAGTGTCGACCCGGCGCCGGACCAGCGGCGCACCCGCTCGCGCACCACACTGATCTTCGCGGGCGCACTCGCCGGTCTGCTGGTGCTGGCGGTGATCTCCGCGGCCATCGGGCAGGTGCCGACCAGCTACGCCGAGGTCGCCGGGAGCGTGTTTCACCGCATGGGCCTGAATTGGGGGCCGATGCCGCATCACCCGGCCGGATACGTGACCCTGTGGGAAGTCCGGTTCCCGCGCGTCGTACTGGCCGTGCTCGTCGGTGCGGCGCTGGCCACCGCGGGCGCGCTGCTGCAGGGCGTGTTCGCCAATCCGCTGGCCGAACCCGGCGTCATCGGGGTTTCGGCGGGCGCGGCGGTCGGGGCGGGCACCGTCATCGTGATCGGTGGCGCGTTCGCGGCGGCCTGGTCGGTCGCGGCGGGCGCGTTCGTGGCCGGGTTGGGCACGACCGCGCTGGTGTATCTGCTCTCGCGCTCGGGCGGGCGCACCGAAGTGGTCACCTTGATCCTCACCGGTGTCGCCATCAATGCCTTTGCCGGGGGCCTGATCTCGTTCCTGCTGTTCAAAGCCAGCCCGGCCGCACGCGATCAGCTGGTGTTCTGGCAGATGGGGTCGCTCAACGGCGCGACCTGGCAGGCGGTCAACGTGGTGTGGCCGCTCACGCTGCTGGGTATCGCGGCCGCGATCTGGATGGCCCCGCGCCTGGACCTGCTGGCGCTCGGCGAATCCGCCGCGCGGCATCTCGGCGTCGACGTGGAACGGTTGCGGCGCAACATCATCGTCGTCGTCGCGATCCTCGCCACCGCCGGGGTCGCGTTCACCGGCATCATCCTGTTCGTCGGGTTGATCGTGCCGCACCTGGTGCGCATGCTCGTCGGCCCCGGCCACCGCGTACTCATCCCGCTGTCCGCCATCCTCGGCGCGGCGGTGCTGGTGGCCGCCGACATCGGCGCGCGAGCCCTGGTCCACAATGCCGACCTGCCGCTGGGCATGATCACCTCGCTCGTC
>NZ_JBSGBY010000839.1:0-2855 GCF_053601505.1 Nocardia sp. NPDC004722 | reverse complement strand
GGACCCCACCCCGGTCAGCAGCCCGCTCAGCCCGCCGAGCGAATCAGACGAACCGGTCAGGACCTGCCGCATATCGTCGACGGCATCGGCGGATCCGGTGGTGACCCCCACCGCTGCCACCTCGGCCGCCGCGGAGGCGGCAGCGAACAGGGGTGCCGCGGCCAGGACCGCGACGGTGACGGAGGCGGCGAGGAATGAACGAGTGAACATGTCGACCTTCTTCACGCTATCGAAAAGGGTTGTGCTGACTACGGATTGAACGAGCCGGTACCGGGCAGCCACCCGGCGGACCCGGTCGAGGGCCCGGGACCGGCCGTCACCATGGACGTCCCGTCCAGCCCGCCGGCACCGCCACACCCAGCAGCGTCAGCACGGTCGGGGTGATATCGACGATGGAGAACCGGCTGTTGGTGGCGCCCGCCGCGAACCCCGGACCGCGCGCGATCACGAAATTGGCTGTCTCCTCGGCGGATTGGCCACCGTGCCCGCCCTCGGGCTTGTTGCCGGTCCCGGTGGTGACCAGGATGGTCCACTTCTCCTTCGGGTGCGCCGCGGCGCGGGCGTCGATCGCGTTCACGATCTTGCCGACACCGGCGTCGGCCTTGGTGATGGCGTCCAGGTAGCCCGGCTTGGCCGAACCCTTGTGCCCGGCGCTGTCGACGGAGTCGAAATCGACGAACAGGAAGTCCGGCGCGTCGTCGGTGACGGCCGCCGCGGCCCGGTCGGCGGTCGCGCTGTCCGCGGTGTTCGGGCCGGAAACCACCACGTTCACATCCGCGTTCGGATTACCCGCCCCGGCGGCGTCCGCCAGCGCCGACCAGGTCACCACCGATTCGGTCTGCAACTGCGGCTTGGCCTTCTCCAGTTGGGTGAACACGGTCGGATAGGTGGCGAAGGCGTCGCCGCCGAAGCTGGTGATGTGATGTTTGGTGTCCCACACCCCGGTCAGAGCGGTGGCCCAGATCGGAATCGAGTCGGTGGCGTGCGGCGCGATGGAGGTCTGGCCGACGGTGCCCTGGGCGGCGAGCTTCAGCAGATTCGGTGCCCCGGATTCCTGGATCTTGGCGTAGAGCGCGCCGTCGAAGCCGAGCACGACCACCTTGTTGACCGTCGAATCCGCCTGTGCGGCAGCTGTATCCAGAGTTCCTGCGGCCAGCGGCAGGGTTGCCGCCGCGATCAGGGCCGCCGCACGGGTGCGGCGGGATGTCTGTGGTTTCATGGAGTTGTCTTTCGCGAGTGGATTTCTCGTTCACCCGTGGGGGAAACCGGAGGCCGGCCCGTACCGCGTGGAGGTGGGCTGGGCCGGCGTCCGGGTCAGTTCTGGTCGGCGGGGATTTCCAGGTCGGTGGCGTCGCTGATGGAACCGTTGCCCGAACCCGTGCCCGGCAGGTCGATGCCGAAGGAGCCGGTGCTGGGCGGGGTCGGGCCGCCGTTGTCGACCACCGACTTGCCGTCGAAGGCGGTGGTGCCCTTGACGCCCAGCAGTGCCAGCACCGTCGGGGTCACGTCCACCAGGGAGTTCTTGCTGTTGGTGGCCCCGGCCTTGAACGAGGGCCCGCGCGTGATCAGGAAATTCGCGGTCTCGTCGGCGGATTGGCCGCCGTGGCCGCCGCCCGGCTTGTGGCCGTGATCGGCGGTGACCAGGATGTTCCACTTCTCGTTGGGGTGGGCCTTCGCGCGCGCGTCCACCGCGGCCACGATCTTCGCGACCTCGGTGTCGACCCGCTTGACCGCGTCCAGATACTCCGTCGACGCGCCGCCGTGCCCGTGCCCGGCCTCGTCGACCTGGTCGAGATGAGTGAACAGGAAGTCCGGTGCGTCGTTGGTGACCGCGGCGGCACTGGCGTCCGCGGTGGCGGCGTCGAGCTTGGCCTCCGTGGGATCGTCTGCGGGAGCGGGAGTTTCGATATTCACATCGGCGTGCTTGTCGCCGGAACCGGCGATGATGCCGATCCGGTCCCAGGAGGCGATGGACTCGGTCTTCAGGTTGGAGTTGGCGGTCTCCAGCTGGGTGAACACGCTCGGGTACTTGGCGAAAGGCGCTGCGGTGAAGTTGTTGTCGTAGATGCCGTGCTTGGTGTCCCACACACCGGTCAGCACGGTGGCCCAGGAGGGCCCGGAAATGGTGGTGTGCGGCGCAATCGAGGTTTGCCCGAGAGTGCCTTCACTCGCGAGCTTCAGCAGTGTCGGTGCCTTGGCTTCCTGGATCTTCTTGTACATCGTGCCGTCGAGCCCGATGACCACGACCTTGTTGACGGTCGCGTCGGCGGTTGCCGGTGCGGCCGTGCCGAGGCCGGCCAGCAGTGGCAGCGCCGCAAACAGCGTGATGGACAAGGGATTCAGGATGTTTCCGTTTGAGAGTTTCACGGTCTAGACCGTGCCAAGTCGCACCGCGATTGGTCCAGACCTATGCGGCAGAGTTCATCGATGGTTCATCGGAACCGGTCGGATTCGCTGCGGCGCGGCGCGATAGCGAAGAGATTGCCAATGGGTTGCGATGCAGCTGTCGGGGACAGTACCGGCAGCCTGGTACCAGCGAGTAGCGGTCGTGATGCCGCAGCGGTGCTCGCGTTGGCTGGGGCGTGCTCCTGGCGCGCGCCGGATTCGGTGTCGCACAACGAACCACGATCCGCGCGCGCCGACCGAGTGTTCACCTCGTGCTTCCCGGCGCGTGGTTGCAGAGGGTGGCGACCGGCGTCCGTGGCTACCTAGCGCAATGCTAGTAACTGCGGATCTGTCCGTGATCGGGACCGGTGCCGGTCAGTCGTCCCTACCTTTTAGCGGTCCGGCCCCGTAGGGTCCGGATGCCCCGGGAGGGGTGGGTATGGCTCTCAGTCGTCTGCCGATCGTGTGGC
>NZ_JBSGBY010000838.1:0-2859 GCF_053601505.1 Nocardia sp. NPDC004722 | reverse complement strand
GGCTCGCCAGCGCCGCGGACACCCGCGGCCGGTCGGCCACCTGCGCGACATTGTCGGTCAGGGCCGCAACGGCTTCCGAGGTGAGCTGCTCGATGTCGACGCGGGTCACGATGGCGTCGGTCAGCGTATCGGCCAGCTGATCGCGGATCGCGGGCTCGGCGGCCAGCGGCGCGACCGTGGCCACGTAGTGGTCGGTGTCGAGGACCTCGCCGCGCGCGAAACGCGCCACCACGCTGGCCAGGATCAGTACCCCCGCCAATACCAGCAGCAGCCCCACGCCGGTCCAGCGCAGCGCCGAGCCGTGCCGTCGCGGCCCGGCCGCGCGCAGGCCCTCCAATTCGGCGCGCTCGGATGCCGACAATGCGTCGGGAATCGGTTCCTGGGGTGGGGGATCCGAACTCTCGGTCATAATGCATCCCTTTCATCGGAAAGTCCGCGTCGCACCGTGAATTCGCGCGACGGTGCGGGGGCGCGTGGATGGTGATGTCGGACAAAGGAAATGCCTCGGGAGCGGTCAGGGTGCCGCGGAGCTTGTTGCGGCGGGCACTGCTGCGCCCGTCGGGCACCATCGCCGTTCTCCTGCTCGCGTACTTCCTGCTGCCCTTGCGCGGGGAGGCGGATATTCCGGCGCTGCTATCGCTGACCTGATCCTGATCGGGGTGGCCCTGCGGGTGCTGACCGCGTCGGTGCGGCTGCGCCGAGAGCAGCCGGCCGCACCCGATCAGGATTCGCGCGCGCGGTGACCGGCGCGGGGGGCGCGCGGGCGGCGTGGGGATCGTGCCCGGGAATCACTCCAGGACCGTCCGTTTGATCTGCGCGAATTCGTCCTCGGTGATCGCGCCGGAGTCGAGCAATTTCTTGGCGTCGGCCAATTGCGAGGCCGGGTCCGCGCGCGCGACCTGGCGAATGTAATCCTGGGTCGCCGATTCGCGGCGCACCATATCCCCGGCCGTGCGCGCGGCCATGTTGTTGCCTCGGGTGATGAGGTAGATGAGCGCGCTGAGGAACGGCAGGATCAGCAGGCAGACCACCCACAGCGCCTTGATCCAGCCCGACATGTCGGGGTCCCGGAACAGGTCGGTGAGGATCGAGAAAAGCAGCATCAGATATGCGACGAACAAGAAACTCAAGAGCAGAAACCAGATGAATTCCCAGAATGACATGTCCGACATCCCTTCTGTGCGACCACGAGGCACGGGTGCCCGTGTGGATGTCGATCATGGATCGGCTGGTGCGGTGAATTCCTCATCCCTGGCGAATGATTCATCTTCATGCCGCGTGTTTCGCCCGAATTTTGAAGCGCGGTCATTCGATTCGGGCGAGGCATTCTCCGCCGCGGTGGCGCAGGGTCGGTAGTGCGTTCATTCCATCCGAGAGGGGCAGACCATGACGCACACGCTGAACGACGCCCGCCCGGTGCGCCGCCGGGCCACCGGCGGCGCCCTCGCCGCGGCCATCCTGATGGTGACCGTCGGCGTGCTCGACATCCTGCAAGGGATTTCCGCGGTGGCCGCGGACCAGCTCTATGTGGTCGGCGTCGCCTACATCTACCAGTACGACACCACCGGCTGGGGGTGGGTCCACATCAGTATCGGCGCGGTCCTGATCCTGGCCGGGATCGGGCTGATGAGCGGTACGCAATGGGGCCGCGTCACCGCGATGGTGCTGGCCTCGCTGTCGATCATCGCCAATTTCATGTGGCTGCCCTACTATCCGGCCTGGGCGATCCTGGTCATTCTGCTGGACGTGGTGGTGATCTGGGCCGTCGCCTCCTGGCAGCCCGAGTCGGTCTGACCCGTGCGCGGGTCCTGGCTCGCGTCACCGCGTGGCTATCGGCGCGCCTGGTTGGGCGCGGATGTGCTCGCGGGCGTGGTGATCTGGGCACTGCTCGTGCCGGAGAGCTTCGCCTGCGCCCAGATCGCGGGCGTGCCGCCGGAATCCGGGCTGTACGCCATGATCCCGGCCCTGCTGTGCTACGCATTGCTCGGTCGCACGAATCATGTTCCGGTCGGCCCGATTTCGGTCACCGCGGCGCTCTCGGCGGCGATCGTCGCCCCGCACGTGTCCGGTGGCGGGCGGTTCCTGGCGCTGAGCGCGGCCCTGGCGCTGGTCGCCGGCTGCGCGGGCGTGCTGGCCGGGCTGGCGCGGCTCGGCTTCGCCGCCGCCCTCATCGCGCCACCGGTGTTGCGGGGCTTCACCGTCGGCCTGGTGCTGACCGTGCTCATCGGGCAACTGCCGACCCTGCTCGGACTCCCCGATATCGTGGGCGGAACCTGGGCCCGCTGCGCGTGGATCGCCGCGCACCTGCACGACATCGCCTGGCCGAGTGCACTGTTCGGCATAGTCGCGCTGCTGGCGGTGCTCGTCGGCCGACGGCGATTTCCTACCCTGCCGATCGCCTTCGCCGTGGTGGTCGCCGCGGTCGCGGTTTCCCGGCTGTGGTCTTTCGATACCCACGGGGGCCAGGTCGTCGATCCGATCGATCGGGGACTGCCACGGCCCGGCTGGCCCAGCGGCATCGGCACCCTGGATCTGCTGGGCCTGGTGGGCCCGGCGCTCGCCGTCGTCGTGGTCGGCCTCGCCGAGGGCGTCCACGGCGCCGAAGCCGCGCTGCCGCAGCGGCATCGGGAGGTCGATCCGAATCTGGAGCTGGTCGGCCTCGGGCTGGCGAATCTGGGTTCGGGCGCGCTGTCGGGCATGGTCGTGGGCGGCCACGCGCCCACCGCCGCGCCGACGGGAGCGCGCACCCGGCTGGGCGTGCTGGTCGCCGCGGTCCTCGCGGTGATCACCGTGTTGCTCCCGGGCGGGCTGTTCGAGCGATTGCCGCGACCGGTGCTGGCCGCGGTCGCCATGGCGGTG
>NZ_JBSGBY010000837.1:0-2873 GCF_053601505.1 Nocardia sp. NPDC004722 | reverse complement strand
GGGGTCTTCGGCCATGGGGGTTTCGCTTTCGCAGTCTCCGGGGGTGCGCGAAGTATGTCATGTTTCGTCCACCTTCGCGTCACCCGAGATTCAGCGAATGGTTCCACCCAGCAACCGGTCCAGGCCGCCGATGAGGAAGATCACCTGATCCTCGTAGAGCGCGGTCAGTTCCGGCTCGGGCGGCGGGGCCGAGCCGGGATGCCATTCGTCGGCCCGGCTCAGGGCCTGGAGGAACCCCATCAGGGCAATCGCCCAGCGGGCTTCCAGGCGAGCGGGATCCGAGTCCGGGAACGCACGGCGCAACTGGACCAGCAGCAGGTCGGGCAGATCACCTTCGGCGGCGGTGAGCGCCGGATGGCCGTGCAGCGAGAGCCTGGTCACGATCTTGATCCAGCGCATGCCGCGAGTGCGCTGCCGTAGCAGCAGGTCCCGATAGGGCTCGGTCACCGCGCGCACCAGAGTCTCCGCGGTGGGCGGGGTTTCGTCGGCCGCGAGCCGCTCGGCATTGGCGCGGATGCGGTCGCGGACGGTCGCGCCGAGATCGAGCAGGACGGCGGCGATCAGATCGTCCTTGGTGCCGAAGTGGTAGTTGACCGAGGCGGGGCCGAGCCCGGCGGCGGCGTTCACCGCGCGCACCGACACCGCGTCCACGCCGTGGGCCGCGAACAGGCGCTCGGCGGTCTTCACCAGACGGGTGCGGGTCGCGGCGCCCTGGCGGTTCTGCATCGGGACCGTCATGGCACGAGCTTGGCACACCGGGCATATGGGCTCGTCGGAGCGTCTCCCACTCAGCGGGACCGGTCAACTTGTGGATCACTTGATCCAGTTTTACTCGGGGTACCGCTCCGGGCGACGAAGCCCGGCGCACTCGGGTAAGGAGCTCCACGATGTGGACCGCTGATTCGATGAAATTCGGGGCCTTCCTCGCGCCCTATCACCCCCTCGACGCCGATCCGGCGCTACAGCTGCGCCGCGATATCGATCTCATGGAACACCTCGACCACCTCGGCTTCGACGAGGCGTGGATGGGCGAACACCACTCCACCGGGGCCGAGATCGTGCCCGCCCCCGACGTTTTCATCGCCGCGGCCGCCGAGCGCACGCAGCGGATTCGCTTCGGCACCGGCGTGGTGTCGCTGCCCTACCACCATCCGCTGGTCACCGTGGACCGCATCACCCAGCTCGACCTGCAGACCCGCGGGCGGCTGATCTTCGGCACCGGGCCCGGCAAGATCCCGCTCGACGCGCACATGATGGGCATCGACCCGTCCGATCAGCGCCGCCGCCAAGGTGAAGCGCTGGAAGCGATTCTGGCGCTGCTGCGCGGCGAGGTCGTCAATATGACCACCGACTGGTTCACCCTGCGCGACGCCCGCGCCCAGCTGCCCACCTACGATCCGGCGGGCATCGAGGTCGCGACCGCCTCGACCATCTCCCCCAACGGCTCGGTGCTGGCGGGCACGCACGGGCTGTCGCTGCTGTCGCTGGCGGCCAGCTCGCCCATGGGATTCGAAGTGCTGGACCGCAATTGGGGCGTCTACGAGAAGGTGTGCGCCGAGCACGGCTACACCGCCGACCGCTCGCGCTGGCGGCTGGTCAATCCGATCTTCCTGGCCGAGACGCGCGCCGACGCCGAGCGCGCGGTGAGCCGCCGCATCGGATCCATGGCGGCGTACGTGAACCGGCAGACCGGCGAGCAGCCCGCGTGGGCGGACTCACCCAAGGGCATCATCGACCAGTGGCGCAATGAGAACCTCGGGGAATTCGGGCAGGCCATCATCGGCACGCCCGACGAGGCGATCGCGCGGATCGAGGCGCTGGTCGAGAAGACCGGCGGCTTCGGCACCATGCTCGTACTGCACGTGGACATGGCGAGCTGGGAGGACACCAAGCGCAGCTACGAGCTGTTCGCCTCGGAGGTGATCCCGCACTTCAAGAACCGCAATCGCCGCCGCGAGGACAGCCTGCAGTACGCGGCCGACAATCGGGAGCTGCTGATCGGGCAGCTGGTCACCGCGATCACCAAGGCGCACACCGACTACTACGGCGGCGCTGCCGCGACGGGAGCGTGATCGCATGCGCGCCACACAGTTTCTGAACGGACAGTTCACCGCGGCCGAGATCGCCGAACCGCCCGCGCTCGGGCCGGGGCAGCTGCGCATCGCGGTGGCCGCCTGCGGTATCTGCGGCAGCGACCTGTCGATGTCGAAGGATCCGTGCCGGTTCGTGCAGGTGGCCGCCGACAGCGGGTATCCCCTGGCCACCTTCGACACCGAGCGGCCGGTGGTGCTCGGGCACGAGTACGCCGGGATCGTCTCCGAAATCGGGGCGGGGGTCACGGATTTCGCGGTCGGCGACCGGGTCGCCGGGATCGGGCTGGCGACCGAGCAATCGACCGGCATCCCGACCATCATCGGGTATTCCAACGAGTATCACGGCGCGTTCGGGGAGAGCATCGTCGTCGACGGGTACTGGGTGCGGAAGGTGCCGGACGGTCTGTCGCTGGAACACGCCACCCTGGCCGAGCCGCTGCACGTGGGCGAGATGCACGTGCAGCAGTCCGGGCTCACCGCTGCGGATTCGGCGCTCGTGATCGGCTGCGGGACCATCGGACTCGGGGCCATCATCGCGGCCAAGGCGCACGGGGCGCGGCTGGTGGTGGCGTCGGAACCCTCGCCCAAGCGGCGCGAGCTGGCGCGGGCGGTGGGCGCGGACATCGTGGTGGACCCGAACGAACAGGATCCGATCGCGGCGTGGACGACCGCGGTCGCGCAGGCGGATTCGGTGATCGGGCAGTCCGGCACCGGAATTCTCATCGCCTACGAATGCAGTGGTCGCGCGGGCATTCTCGGCACCTTGATGCGGACGATGCC
>NZ_JBSGBY010000836.1:0-2891 GCF_053601505.1 Nocardia sp. NPDC004722 | reverse complement strand
CGATCTTACCCGGATCTCAGGGTCCCACAACCGGATCCGTGACGGGAGTGACGAATTGTTAAACCCAACTGTTCGCGACCCATAGGATCGTCCCGTTCCGCCCCGCATTTCGTGCCAGATCCGCACCACCGCCACGCTCGAACCGGCGTCACCGCAACACTTCTCGACCGCCCCGCGATCCGCCCGAAGGAATTCCCATGTGCGCCAAGCCAGCACACCATGCGCAAACTTTCGCCGCCGTGGCGGTCACGCTGTTCGTCACCGCGTGCGCGCTCACCGCCTCGGCCTGCGGAGTCAGTGACAACAGCGCCTCGAAAACCACGACCACCACAGTCGATCCGGCCCGCGCCCCCGCCGACGTGCACTGGGAGAACTACCAGGGTGTGCTGCTCCCCGTCGGCGGCCATGACGGCCCCAGCAAACTCGGCACCACCGCCGCCGGCTTCACTCACACCCCGCAGGGCGCGGCCCTGGCGGCCATCAACCACAGCACCCGCCTGGCCCTGGCCCCCGACGGCGTCTGGCCCCAGGTCGCGGCGATTTCGCTGATCCCCGGCCCCGCCAAGGACTCCTGGGTCCTGGCCCGCGCCCAGGTCACCATCACCGCCCCCGCCAACCCGACGGTCGCCCCCCACATCACCGCTTACAAGATCACCGCCTACACCCCCGACCGCGCCGATCTGATCGTCTACTCCACTTACTCCGACGCCAGTATCACCGCGACCGCCGAGACCGTCCGCTGGGTCTCCGAGGATTGGCGGCTCCTCCTCCCCGACCCCACCGCCAAAACCCAGACCGTCCAATCGATCCCCGCGATTCCCGCCGACGCGGTCACCCTGCCGCCCGCGAAATAGCCGTCACCCGACCAGCTTCAGCCCGATCACACAGGCGACGATCCCGCCCAGAAGCAGCAGCTTGACCAGACTCACGGCGGTGCCGCCGGTGGCCATGGAGTAGACGACGGTCAACACCGCCCCGATCCCCACCCACACCGCGTACGCGGTCCCGACAGGCAGCCCCCGCATCGCATACGCCAGCCCCGCCATGCTCAGGACAAGCCCCACCACGAACACGGCGGTAGGCCCGAGCTTCGTGAATCCCTCGGACTTGCCGAGCGCAGTGGCCCACACGGCCTCGAAAACCCCGGACACGACCAATACCAACCAGGACATGACAACCTCCGAAGGCCGTCTTGTCGCACACCGGGTACGGCTCCCTCGTCCGGGCCCCAGATCGGGGTCTACCTACACAATGGCAAACCCCCAGCGACCGGGGAAAATTCCCGAGTGGTGATCTTGACCTCCACCCCGCGCCCCGGTCAGCCAGCTCACCGCCAGATGCCACTCCCGAGGAACCGATCCCACTGCTCGCCTGAGAACACGAGCGCGGGCCCACCCGGATCCTTGGAATCCCGCACCCCAACGATGTTTGCTCCATCGCCCGCAAAGGCGATTTCGACGCACTCTGAGGCATCGGCGGACTTGGAGGACTTGAACCATTCGGCGTCGCGTAGGTTGCTGATCACTTCGCGTACTCCTTCGCGGTGGCTGACAGCAGATCCCTGGTGTCTTCTTCGTTCAACGCTACCTGCGTGATGCCTGTGATCGCCTGTTGGAAGCGGGCAATCGCAGGATTGTCGTCCAAATAGAGTGCCCCAACGGTGCCTTCGATGTAGACCACGGGTGGCTCGGTGAGATGGCTTGCGAAGGGCGGGAATTCAAGCAGGCCGAACGACTGGATCGCGAGACCGGGGTTTCTGGGGACGGTATAGGGAACCACGCGGATGGAGACGTTCTCGCGTTGGCCGATCTCGGCCAAGTGCCGGAGTTGATCGGCCATGGCGGCAGGGCTGCCGAGGCGGTGACGCAGCGCGGCCTCTGAGAAGAGTGCATCCAATCGAAAGGTTGTGTCGTCCAGCCGTTTCTGCCTACGCGCACTGAGCTCCAGCCGTCGTTCCACATCGACCGCTGACAGGTCTGGATGCGTTGCCTCGATCAGGCAGCGGCGGTAATCAGGCGTCTGTAGAAGGCCATGCACCATGACGAGTTGGTGGGTGGTGAGGTGGTTCGCTGCGGTTTCCAGGCTCAAATAGTGGTCGAAATGGGGCTTGAACTGGTCGCTGTACGACCGCCACCAACCCATGGTTGTGCCCTGCGCCTTCGAGATCAGATCCTGCTGCCTCACCTCCTCCCACAGTCCAAGTGCCTCATCGCGCTCCTGGCTCGGATTGGCTACCCCATAGAACTCGAGCAGGTCGCGTATTTGAGACGTTGATATTTTGACCCTTTGACCATCTTCCATTCGTCCGATGCTTTGTGGTGACAACTCGATATGCCGACCTGCCGCGAACTGCCCTTTTCCTGCCCGCGTGCGGAGATGGCGGAGAGTGCGTCCAAATGCCCTGCGCGGCAATGTTGATCCGGCCATTTCGTTAGCCTCGCTATCTGGGGAACGCCGTACTGGAATAGTCCTGACTGGATGTCCAACAGATTCACTGGAATTGCACGTTTTGATGGTGCCTATCAACGACGGCTGATGTCTACTGGGATTCGGCGCGCCACACCGAATTTCCAACAAATCCTCGCAAAAGGGAGCTCGAAATGTCTTGGGACGCATGGGCGCTGCTGTCCATCATCGTGCTCTGCCTCACCGTCATCCTCCGTACCGCGTGGGATTCCTACCGCCTCTCCCGCGAGGACTCCCGCGACACCCTCCGCCTCCCTTTATCCGGCGGCGGCCACCTCGACATCCCCTGCCTCCCAACCCATCCCACCGGCCCCCACCGCCGCCCCCACCCCAACCGGGGAGCCCCAGACCCCCCCCCAAAAACCCCGGCACACCGCCCCCCCCCCCCCCCCCACCCCCACCCGCCCCCCAAAACCAACGACAGG
>NZ_JBSGBY010000835.1:0-2906 GCF_053601505.1 Nocardia sp. NPDC004722 | reverse complement strand
CGGGAGCCACACGATCGGCAGACGACTGAGAGCCATACCCACCCCTCCCGGGGCATCCGGACCCTACGGGGCCGGACCGCTAAAAGGTAGGGACGACTGATCCGGTTGCGTGGTCGCCGGGGCACCGGTAGCGGGCATCGTCGTGGTGGTCGGGCGTGACGTGGTGGGTCGTGTCGTGGCAGTACCGGTCGCGATGTTGGAGGTGTCGTCACCGCTGTTGGTCAGGACGATGGCTGTCGTTGCCCCACCGGTGATTACGACGACGGCGGCGGCAACGGCCACCCAGATCCAGGTCGGCCGCGCGGGAGAAGTCGCACCTACCGGTGCCTGGCTCCGCTGCGGAACCGATTGTTGCGGAGCCTGATACGCGGGAGCCGGGCCGATCACGGCGAGCAGTGCGCCGCGGGCGGCCGCCGAGGCCGGGTTGTCGTCGGGATATCCGGCCGAATTGTGGGCGGCCGCGGCGGAAATCGGGATCAGCCGAACGAGATTTGCCGGATAGCCCAGGGCTGCCGCGGCGTGCGAGATCATCTCTACGTGGTGGGGCGGCAACTCGTCCGGATATGCCAGCGCCAGTCCGGCCGGTGGCGGTCCGCTGCGCGCCGACATCGCGGCATGCAGAACCGCTCGCAGTGCCGATACCGCCCCTTCCCGATCCGCCGGGATCGCGACCACCCCACCGGGCAGCCGGATCGGAGTCACGTGCCCCGCGGTCACTTCCAGCCCCGCCGCGGCGGTCGCCGTCGTCCCGAACGCGATGCCCAGCAGCCAATCGCCCCCCACTGCATTCCTCCTGGACGGTCGCCAAACTGGCGATCAGTATAGGCAGGACCCGCGTGACCCGCGTTCCGGCGACAGAACCCGGGTGTGGATTCGATGAAAAGTGTTGTGCTCGCGATGATTTCATCGCACTGCTGTGGGAACAGCCGGGAACGTTCGCGGGTTGCCCAGGGCATGACTCTCGGAATTGCGCTCGCCGCAACGAATGCGGACAACTATGTCGACGCGGTCGTGGCCCACGCTCGGGCGGTCCACGAATACGGTGTCGGCTCGGTGTGGTTCGGGCAGCGGATGGACTACGACTCGCCCGCGCTGGCCGCGATCGTCGGCCGCGAAGTGCCGGGATTGCAGGTCGGCACCTCGGCCATCCCGGTGGTCGGCCGCCACCCGCTGATCGTCTCCGCCCAGGCCCAAACCGCGCAGGCCGCGACCCACGGCCGCTACCACCTGGGCCTGGCCGTCGGCTCGACCCTCGTCTCCGGTGCCTTCGGCACCCCGTTCGATCGTCCGATCGCCCGCCTGCGCGAATTCCTCACCGCGCTCACCCAATTGCTCGACACCGGGACCGCGGACTTCCACGGTGACCTACTGACTGCCGCCCCGCCCATGCCGGCCGCCGTGCCCGGGGCGCAGCCGCGACCACCGGTACTGGTGGCGGCGATGGGCCCGCAGGCGTTGCGCGTCAGCGGCGAACTCGCCGACGGCATCCTGCCGTTCCTCGCCGGTCCGAAAGGCTTGGCCGAGCACATCGTCCCCGCCGTCACCCGCGCGTCCGCGGGCTCGCCACGCGTGGTCGCGTTCGTCCCGGCCGTGGTCACCACCGATATCGAGTCCGTTCGCGCGCACGCGCTCGACCGCCTCGCGTTCTACGAGCGGGTGCCGTCCTATCGCCGGGTCATCGAGCTGGAAGGCGCGTCACGCGCCGCCGAACTGGCCCTGATCGGCGACGAGGAAACCGTCGCCGCCGGCATCCGCCGCTACTTCGACGCCGGAGCGACCGAAGTCGTCCTCGCCAGCACCGACCTGGCCGGAACCGCCGCCGAACGCCGAACCTGGGCGCTGGCGGGTGAACTCGCCGCACAGCGCGTCAGCGCACCCCGCTAGCCCACCGCCCCCGGTTCAGGAGGGCGGGATCGAGCAGGTGGATTCGGCTGGTTTCCCCGCGAATCTGGCGCTGAGCCAGTCCGCCGCTTCGGCCAGGTAGGGCAGCATTCCCAGGTCGTGGCCGAGGTTGGTGGAGGGCAACAGCGGTGGCAGCCAATCGGTTTCGCTGAAGCGGATGTTCGCGCCCGCGGCACACCAGGTGGCCGCCAGCCGCCGGACCTGCGCGGTGGGGATGACGTCGTCGGTGGACGAGCTCGACATCAGCACCGGCGCACCGGGAGTCAGGCTGCCGATGTTCTGTTCCTCGACAATGCGCCGCAGGATCGGGGAATCCGCCACCTCGTCGCCGAGGGGCCTACCGGAGTTGGTGAACGAGGCGGAGTCTCGATACATGTAGCGCAGACCCATCTCGGCGACACAGGTGGTGGCGACGTCCGCGAGCATGCGCTTGCCGTCGGCGTTCAGGATGCGGTCGATCTCCGGGCGCGCCTCGGGATAGTCGGCGACCATCCCATTGGCCATATAGCCGAACAGGCCGACGGCCGCGCCGCTCGGGCGGGCGGTGCCGAACGGGCCGCCCTCGATGGTGCTCGACCGCACTGTCGCAAGCAGATCCGCGGGGACCGCGCCCATGACACTGCCGCGCACGTCGAGCTCGGGGGCGTAGGTGGGTTGCAGTTCGGCGGCCGCGGCAGCGCCTCCGCCGCCCTGCGAGTATCCGGCGATGGCGACCGGGGCGTCGGGGCTCAGTGAGGTGCCGGGCAGCTGCTTGGCCGCGCGCGCGGCGTCGAGCACCGCGTGCGCCTCCGACAGCCGGTTCACCCAGTCGTGCACGGCGGGTGTGCCGAGGCCGTAATAGTCGGTGACGACGACCGCCATGCCGCGCGAGAGGAACGTGTAGGCGGTCATCACCTCGTACCCGAGCCAGAGGTCGAGCGGGAAGTTGTAGAGCGAGCCCTTGTCGCGCAGCTGGATGATGTCGACGCCCCCGGCCAGAGCGGCCTCGGCGAACTGCGCGAGGT
>NZ_JBSGBY010000834.1:0-2908 GCF_053601505.1 Nocardia sp. NPDC004722 | reverse complement strand
CCGGCTGCGGGCCCTGGGCTGGAGCGAGAACCGGTCGCTGCTGGCCTCGGCTCTGCTGCGCGGCAGCTACCACCTCTACCAAGGTCTGGGCGGCCGGGCACGGCACACGAATTCGGTGATCGGCTGCGCAATATCCAGTTCGTCGCGGGGCTCGCGGTCGACTCCATGGCGCTGCCCGCCGCGGACACGGCCGGTGCGGTCGCGCCGCCCGTGCCCGTCGCGGCGGCCGCCCTCGCACCGGCGATGGCCGCGACACCCTCCACCCGCTACCGGCCGCCGAGTTCGCAGCGGCAGCCCGTGCAGCGGCGTCGACTGCTCGACCGGCTGGCCACCGGACCCGTCCGGCGACTGGTGCTGATCCACGGACCGGCCGGATTCGGCAAGAGCACGCTCGCCTCCGAATGGGTGAACATGCTTGCCGCACAGGGTGTTCGGGTCGCCTGGCTGAGCGTGGACGACGATGACGACAATGTCGTCTGGTTCCTGTCGCACGTGGTGGCGGCCATCCGGCACGCCCACCCGGCGATCACCGCCGATCTGGAACGACTGCTGGAAGAGCACGCGAGTGATGCCGCGCGGCGGGTCATGACCACCCTCATCGACGAGATCCACCGCGTCGGTGAGCCGGTCGCGCTGGTCATCGACGACTGGCACCGAGTCACGGGCGCGGCCACCATCGCGGCGATGGAATACCTCCTCGACCACGGCTGCCATCACCTGCGATTGATCGTCACCAGCCGCAATCGCACCGGACTTCCGCTGGGGCGCATGCGGGTTCGCGACGACCTCGACGAGATCGACGAGACCGCACTGCGCTTCGACGACGCCGAGACCGCCGAATTCCTCGCCGACAACAGTGGGCTGAAACTCGACGCGGCGGAGGTCGAGCGGCTGCGGGCCTCGACCGAAGGCTGGGCGGCCGCACTGCAACTGGCCTCGATGTCGCTGCGTGACCGCGAGGATCCCGGCGCGTACATCGACCAGATCTCCGGACGCCACTACGCCATCGGCGAATACCTGATGGAGAACGTCGTCGACACCCTCGAACCCGAACTGCTCGAATTCGTCATGCGGACCTCGGTCGCCGAACGCGTCAACGGTGATCTCGCCGAGGCGCTCACCGGGGTGAGCCACGGACAGGACATGCTCGAACAGGTGCGGCAGCGAGATCTGTTCCTGCGCAGCATCGATGACGATCTGCGCTGGTTCCGCTACCACACGCTGTTCGCCGAATTCCTGCGCGACCGCCTCATCCGGCTGCATCCGGGACTGCTCGAGGAACTGCACGTGACCGCCGCGAACTGGTTCGCCGACCACGACATGCTCACCGAGGCAGTCGATCATCTGCTCGCCGCGGGCGAACCCCAGCGGGCCGTCGACCTGGTGGTCGAGAGCGGCGAACGGTTGATGGAACAGTCCCGAATGGGGACGCTGCTCGGCCTGGACGCCAAACTGCCCGGCTCGCTGGCGCTTTCGAACCCGCGACTGCAACTGCAACTGGCGTGGGCGAACGTCGCGCTGCAGCGGTCGCCCGCCGCCGCGACCGCCCTGGACCGCGCCGACGCCGCGCTCGCCGCGCGTCGCGCAGGGGGAGAAGGTGCCGGGGGGAACACTCTCGCCGGGGACGGAGTCAGCCAGAGCGGTGTCGAGGGCGGGAACAGCGGTGAGGGGGACGGCATCAGCAGGAGCGGCCCCGGCCTGGATGATCCGGACGGCCGGGAACTGGCCGCGCTGGAACTCGAGGCGAAGCTGGTGCGGACCGCGCTCGGGTTCGCGACCGATCAGACGATGCGGCTCGCACCGGAACTGGTGCGGGCCCGGGACTCGGTGCGGCCCTTCATGGCTCACGGCCTGGCGGTGGGCGCGATGATCTCGGCGCTGTACCGCTTCGACTTCGAGGAGGTGCACAGCTGGCAGCGCTGGATCGAACCGTTCCGCGACCGGGTGCGCGGGCCGTTCGGGGCGATCTACTGCGACTGCATCGACGGCAGCGCGGCCTACGAACAGCTCGACATCGCCCGCGCCGAAACCCGATTCCGCACCGCACTGGGCGGGGCGCTGCCCACCGGCGGGCAATCCCAGGCCACCCGGCTGGCCAGCGCACTGCTCGGCGAATTGCTGTACGAGAAGGGACAATTCATCGAGGCCGAGGAACTGCTCGCCAGCGGGTTCGGCGTCGAGGGCGGCGCGGTCGAATTCCTGATGGCCAGCTACGGGATCGGCGCCCGCCTGGCCGCCGTGCGCGGCGACTTCGACACCGTGCACGAGCGCCTGGGCGAGGGCGCAAAGCTCGCCACGAACCTGCACCTGCCGCGGCTGGCGGCCCGAATCGTCAACGAACGCATCCGTTTGGGCCTGTCCATCACCGACAGCGACCGCCGCGACCTCGTCTACCTCGAGCCCTACTCGGCCCACCCCGACGCCCCGTCCGCGGTGGCCGCGGAACTGGCCCAGGATTCCGCGATCCGGCTACGGCTGCGCGAGGGGACCGACGTGGAGGCCGCGTGCGAGCGGGCCTGGCGGCTCGCGGAAGTCATCGCCAACCAGCCGCGCCCACGCGCACTGCTGAACGCGGAACTCCTGTACGGCACTTGCCTGTCGGCCTCCGGCCGGGTCGCGGAGGCCACCGTCTTCCTCGCGCCCACCCTCACCCGATGCGCCGAACAGGGTCTGGTCCGGCTGGTCGTCGACGCGGGCCGGCCACTGCATCCGGTGATCGAAACCCTGTACGGCGCAACACCGGCCGATCAGCACCTGATCCGGGTGTTCTTCCGGCAGGTGCTCACCGAGTTCGAAGGCGCGCCACCCAGCCGCAGCGTGCGGCCCGAGAGCGGCTGACCTCCGGGCTAGACCGGGCGCAGGTTGATCACCTTGCGCAGCCGGGCGCGGTCGCGTTCCAGCTTGCGGG
>NZ_JBSGBY010000833.1:0-2920 GCF_053601505.1 Nocardia sp. NPDC004722 | reverse complement strand
CAGGTGCGCGCGGGCCTCGGCCAGCGTCACCTCCACCTCGAAAGTCTCGGGCGCGCCACCGGGTTCGGCCGCCGCGCGCTGCCGGGCGTGCCGCAACTCGTCGAGGGCGTGCCGGGGTTCGGGGTGGGCCGCGCCCGCCAGCAGCGGTGCGGACGGGTCGCCGGGATCGATGATCGGCACCGGCAGCGCCGCCACCACGTCGCCGGGCTGCAACAGGGTGTCGCGGGCGATGCCGTCGATGATGCCGTCGGTCTGCGCGATCAGCTCACCGGTGCCGAAACTGGTGCGCGGCGGGCTGAAGAGGGGCGAGAGCTGAGGATGCTCATTGCCGGTCTCGACGGCCAGGATCTCGCGCAGCACACCGGTGAGCTGGGTGGCCAGCAGCCGTGCGGAGGCGAAGCGGCGCTCCGGGTCCGGGTGGGTGGCGCGCAGCAGCAGCCGGTAGAAGAACTGGTGCCGGGCCAGCACCGGCTCGTCCTTGGGGTCGGGGATGCCGTCGGTGTACGCGCCGCGCTCCATCGGCAGTTGCAGCGTGAGCACCGCCAGGGTGCGTCCGGCGGTGTAGATGTCGGAGGCCACCGTCGGCCCGGTGTGCGCGATCTCCGGGGCCTGATATCCCCTGGTGCCGTACAGGTTTCCGTACGCCTCGAACTGGCTGACCGCGCCCATGTCGATGAGCTCCACCCGATCGGTGGTGATCATGATGTTGTCGGGTTTGAGATCGTTGTAGGCCAGCCCCACCGAATGCAGGTAGTCCAGCGCCGGCAGGATCTCCAGCAGGTACGCGATGGCCTCGGTGACCGGCATCCGTTCGGGCGCATGATGATCGAGCAGATCGCGCAGCGAATGCCCGCCCACGTACTCCATCACGATGAACCCGATGGGCGTCCCGTCCGCGCTCGCGTGCTCCACGAAATTGTGGATCTTCACGATGCTCGGATGCGCGACTTCCGCCAGGAACTGCCGCTCGGCCACCGCGACCGCCTGGGCCTCGGCGTCACCGGCGTGCAGCAGGCCCTTGAGCACCACCCAGCGGTCGCTGACATTGCGGTCGATGGCCAGATAGATCCAGCCCAGCCCGCCGTGCGCGATACAGCCCTGGATCTCGTACTGCCCCGCCACCCGTTCGCCCGGATGCAGCGAGGGCCGGAAATCGTAAGGCGCGCCGCAGGTCTGGCAGGTGCCAGCGGTCGTCGACGGCCGGGTCGGGGTGGCCCGCCCGACCGGTTTGCCGCAGCGCCAGCAGAATCGACGCCCCTCGGCCACCACCGGATCGTCGAGCACCGCGGCTTCCGGATCCACCGGTTCGACCGCGGGAATCGGCACCAGCCCGGCCCCGAGCCGTCGCACCACCGGCCGCGGGCGCGTCATGCGCGCGGTGCGTTGCGACGGCCGGGTGGGAGTGCGCGGCTCGCCCGCAACGCTCTGCTCGCCTGAAACGCTGTGCTCGCCCGAAACGCTCTGCGCCGCAGCGGATTCTTCCGGTTCGATCGGCGCGTCCGGGGTGCGAGGGGCGGCCTGCGTGGCCTCGGTCCGCAGGGTCGCCTCGGTGTGCTCGAATTCCGGACCGTCGTCGGGTTCGGAGCGCGTCGTGACCTCGGTGCGCGCGGGCCAGTGCGGCCCGGCGGCCTCCTCGCGCGGGGTTGCGCGAGTCGCACCGGGCTCGACGGGGTTCGGATCGGACGGTGTGGTCATCGTCAGTCCTGATACCTCGGGGGCGGCGGAATGGCGGCGTCGCCCAGCTCGGTGGACAGCCAGCGCCGGTAGAGCCGATTCCAGGTGCCGTCGGCGCGTATGCGTTCCAGGGTGCCGTTCACGAAGCGGACCAGATCGTCGGACCCCTTGGAGATGCCGATGCCGTACTGCTCGGTGCTCAGGTTCGGCCCCACCACCTCGGTGGCCGGATCCTGTTCGGCCAGCCCGGCCAGCACGGTGTCGTCGGTGCTGACCGCGTCCACCTGCCGCTGCTGCAACACCACCAGGCAGTCGGCCCAGCTCGGCACGGTGAGGATGGACGCGGCGGGCTGCTGCCGGCGGATCAGGTCCAGCGAGGTGGTGCCGCTCGCCACGCACACCCGTCGGCCCGCCAGATCGGTGAGCCCCTCGATCCCGGAATTGCGCACGGTCAGCACCCGCTGATGCGCCGTCAGATACGAGGTGGAGAAGGTGACCGACCGCCGCCGTTCGCAATTGATGGTCATGGTCTTCACCACCACGTCCACGGTGTGCTCTACCAGCGCCTTCTCGCGGTCGGCGGAGGAGAGGATGCGGTACTCCACGGCGGCCGGATCGCCCAGCAGATCCCGCGCCAGCTCCCGCGCGATATCCACGTCGAAACCGGCCAGCGCGCCGGTGCTCGGATCCCGGAAGCTGAACAGATTGCTGCCCGGATCCAGCCCGACCAGCAGCCGCCCGCGCGCCCGGATGGCATCGATGTCGGGCCCGCTGCGAATCCCGTTGGGCCGCAGCCCGGCCGTCGGATCCCCGCAGTCCGGGACCGGGGGCGGCGGCGTGGTCTGGGCCTGCGCGACCACGGCTCCCGAGGGCAGCGGCGGTTCGATATAGCTGGGCACCCGGGTCGACGGCGCGGGCGGCGGCGGACTGTCGTCGCCGCAGGCGGCGGTGAACAGCGCGGTCGCCGCCAGGGCGGCCAGCGGAATGGATCGGATCGGTCTTCGCGTGGTCATCGGTACTCCCGGAGACGCGGCCACAGTCCGGCCGCGATCAGGACGGCGGCGGCGGTGCTGAGCACCAGCGCGCCGGGCCCGAGCAGGTCGAGGGTGCGGGCGGCGTGGGAGGTGTCGGCGCGCAACGTGTTCCGAGTCTACGTGTTCTCGATCCAGCTGCGCGGCGGGTGCGGGATGTCGCGCGGGAACACCGTGACCGCCACCGGCAGTGTGAGTTTCGGGCCGGTGAGGCT
>NZ_JBSGBY010000832.1:0-2926 GCF_053601505.1 Nocardia sp. NPDC004722 | reverse complement strand
GACGGTGCCGGTGCGGCTGATTCCGGCGAAAGGCCCGCATCGGCATCCGATTACGGCCGACACGCCGAGGCCGGTGGTCGTTATCGTTCCGGGACGCCCACGGTGCTGGCCGCCACCGAGAACCAGCTCCCGAAAACAATGTGCACGTACCCGAACGCCGCCGCACTCGCCGCGACCATCGCCCGCCCCTCCCCGAACACCGGCGCGTACCGGTGAAACAGGAACGACCGGAAGATCAACTCCTGCGGATACACGCTCAACGCCGGATACAACACCATCACCGCCAGCCACACCAACGGATTCCGCCGCGGCAACGCGAACAGATCCTCCCGCCGCAGCACCGCCGTCGCCGCCGTCAACGCCACCGCATTGGCCGCCGCCGTCACCGCCATCGACCTGGCCTGCTCCGGAAACGCCTCCGCCCGCCACAACGACCCCCGATCGAACCCCTTCGACCGCCGCAGATACAGCGTGACCCCCGTCCCCAACACCAATAACGCCGGAATAGGCGGCTTCCCCCGCAACACCGCGTTGTACACCGTCGTCCCCCCGAAGAACAACGCCGCGTACTCAGCAGCCAGATAAGCCCGCCGCCACCGCCGAATCCTCATGGCCAGAGCCTAATTCGCCAACTCGATCGTTGCAGACCAGCAGATCGGCGCGGGCGCTGGGCGAACCGTCCCAGGCGTCGTGCACGCGCCACACCGAGCGAATCCCCAACTCTTCGAGGTAGCCGACATAGACCTTGCCGATCGGTTCGCCGAACAACGCGACGAGGTCGAATTTCGAGTCGCGATAGAAGAAGTGCCGGGCAAAGGTCAGCGCACCGGCAGCGCCTTGGACGGCTGCGGTGACATTTCCGTTCTGGACGACTCGGGGTGTGACCACCCATCGTCGCGAACCGCGGCCCAGGATCGTATCGCTCGTACTCGAGTTGCTCAGCAGCCGGAAATCGCGCAGTGTCGTGGACAGAGCAAAGCTCTCGACCAGCCGTACCTGGGCATTGCTCTTGGTGCGAATGTGGGCCCTGACGGCCGAGTAGAGGACTTCTTCGCTGCTCGGTCGGAACTGCGCCAAGTCGATCGTCGAGTAGTCAGGGATCTGTCCGATCGATTCGTCTCGAGTCTCGGCGTCGTCGTCCGACCTGGAGGCCTCCCGACGGATCTGCTCCGCTAGTGCGAACATTTCCTCCGGTCGGGTCCGGAAGGCTTCCACGACCTCTTTGTCCAGCGCGCCGCCATTGCTGCTGCGTCGGGTCGAAGTGGGATGGCAGTCGGACAGATTCATCATCTTGGACCTGACCGAGCCGGTGCTCCGGAAGTTCTCGAACTGGTCCGTATCGGGGTGGATCCGCAACTGCCGCAGCAGATCCGATAGCTTGCGGACCTCGGGATGATTGATGTCCAGTTCGTGCCAGCCGTGCCGGGCTGTCAAATCGCAGGCCAGAACCAATTCGGTCCAGGCCCATGGGGGAGGGCGTCGCTTACGCTGGGCGGAAATACCGTCGGGCACCGTCGTGCTCGCCGGGTCGGTAGCGGGCACGGCATCGGACCGGACCGACCGGTGCTCCACCTCGAATCCCAGCGCCCTGAGTGTTCTGGCGACGGTTGCCTCGCCGCCGCTGAAATCCTTCGGCTGCAGCGCCTTGCGGCCACGAAGGAAACCGTGTGCCGCACCCGCGATGGCTTTCGAGTCGTAGTATCTGCCGTCCAACACCACGAAATACGACCGCGCCTGACGGAATCCGTACTTCGCCAGGAAGTCGTCGCGGCCCGATGAATCGAACTCGCGGATCGCGGAGAGTACGGCGTCCCTGGTCAGATCATCGAGGATCACGGGCGGTTCACCTCCCGATCCAGACGAGATCGTCAGGTATGGGCAGGCCGGGTCGTGTCGACAGGAGATACCCCTTTCCGTCCAGCTTCGAGCCGTAATGGCTTTTCGCGTAATGTAATTCGGTCATAAACCGGATCCGCTTCGTGCGGGGATCGTACGGCATCGTGAGCAGTTCAGCGGGTGCCGCGACCTGTATCTCGGGGTGCCCGCCCAGTCCGAGCTTGTCGAGGATGTAGGCAAGTTCGGGTCCCGCCGAGTCGCCCGTCAGCAGCAAGTGGCTGATCCGCAACAGCACTCTGGCGCGGGTCGTCGTCTGGAAGAAACTCGAGTCGATGGCCTGGCTGAGCATTCCCGCCGACACCAGGGCGGGGACCCTGGTGCGCACGGTGGCAGGCTTCGCGCCCAAAGCCCCCGCCAGATCGGGGAAATTCACGAATCCCTTCGTGGCGATGTAGTCCAAAATGGCCAACAGCAGGCCGGGCACCCCGGTGTTCAGCAGGAGCAGATCGATATCCGTCGAGCTCAGGTGACCGAAAGTGACATTCAGCAGCAGGTCGTCGACCATCTGAGACTTGATCTCCTGGGCGACCAAGCGACGCTCGTCGTCGTTGTCGGCGTCGAACGTGGGGTATCGGAGGTGACGGAGCAATTCGACCCGGCCGGGCAGCTGTAGCCGTGCCTTGTGGAGAACTCCTGAACGCGCACAACATGACGGGCCTCGTTCGAATACAGGTAGACGGGCAGATGGCTGTCCGAATCATGCAGGAGCGAAGCCAGATCCTTATCGATGCCCGCGGCATGGTGAGTAAGGGTCTGCCCCACGAGATTTCGCGAATGGTCGCTCGTCAGCGTGCATGCGAAGTCGAACAGTCCGCGGTCGGCCTCGGCGTAGCCGAAGACCTCGGAGCGGGACATTTCGCGCGCGCAGTTGATGAATACATCGGTGACGAAGTCGTGCTCGACGGATCTGGCCACCAGACATGTCTACCCGGTGTCACCGACAATGCCCGGGTCGGCGTCCGCGACCGACCCGGGCAGAACGGGCATCAGGAGAGTTGTACCTTGGCGGTGGCGCGGCCGAAGATCTTGC
>NZ_JBSGBY010000831.1:0-2927 GCF_053601505.1 Nocardia sp. NPDC004722 | reverse complement strand
GTAGACGCTGCGTCCCCAATCCCGCAGCAACGCCGTGCGTTCGGCGGCCGACAGCACGGCGACCTCGCGGACCGGCAGGCCGCACCCGCGGGCCAGCCCGCGCAGGACGACGGGCAGCCGTTCGGCGAGCGCCGCGACGGCGGCGTCGGCGAGCAGCTCCGGCCGGTACTGCAACCGGATGCGCAGGGTGTCCTGGTGAATCACGGTGCAGGACAGCGGGTAGTGGGTGGAGTCGTCGCCGCTCGCCCCGGTCAGCGTGAGGCCGCCCGTATCGGTGACCCGCGCCAGATCGCGCGCGTCGACCGGGTACGACTCGAGCACCATGGCGGTGTCGAACAGGGCGTCGCCTCCGGTGAGTTCCTGGATCTCGGTCAGTCCGAGGTGGTGGTGGTCGAGCAGGGCGGCCTGTTCGAGGTGCAGTCGCGTCCACAGCGCGGACACGGTCTCGGCGGGATCCAGCCGGACCCGGGCGGGGACGGTGTTGATGAACAGCCCGAGAGTGCGTGCGGCCGTGGCGAGTTCGGTGGGCCGTCCGGAGACGGTGGTGCCGAAGACGATATCGCTGTGGCCGGTCGACTGCGCCATCAGCAGCGCCCACGCCGACTGGAGAACGGTGTTGAGCGTCACCCCGGCGGCGGCCGCGGCGGCCACCAATTCCCGGGTGTCGGCGGCGTCGATCACCAGCGACCGTTCTGCCACCGTCACGGCGGCGGTGGCGGCCGGTTGGGCGAGCAGGGTGGGTTCGGCCCCCGCGAGCGCGGTCGACCAGGCGGCGCGCGCGGCCACCGTGTCCCGAGCGGCCAGCCAGGCCAGGAAGTCCCGGTACGAGCCGCCCGCCACGCCCGGGTCCATGCCGGTGGCGTAGCGGGTGAACAGCTCGGTGACCAGCAGCGGCCAGGACCAGCCGTCGAGGATGACGTGGTGATCGGTGAGGACCACCGCCCACCGGTCGGCGTCGAGTCGGATGAGGGTGCAGCGCAGCAGGGGCGCGGCCGCGAGGTCGAAGCGGCGGGCCTTCTCCGTGGCCGCCAGCTCCGCCAGTTCCGCCTCGGCGTCGGGACGGTCGCTCAGATCGATGACCTGCCAGGGTATTTCGACGCGCTCGCGGACGACCGCCAGGCTGATCCCGTCGCGCGTGGTGGGGTAGGCGGTCCGCAGTCCGTCGTTGTTCGCCGCCACGGCGGCCAGCGCGGCCCGCAGCCGTTCCGGGTCCAGCTCGCCGGACAGTCGCAGTATCACCTGCGCGGCATACACATCCGTGCTCGCGCTACTCGCGGCCAGCCGGGCGTGGAACAGCAGCCCGGCCTGGAGTGAGGTCACCGGCCAGACGTCGGTCAGGTCCGGGTACGCGCGTTCGAGGTCGGCGATATCGGCTTGCCGCAGCGCCACCAGGTCGAAGTCGGACGGTGAGTGCCCGCCCGCGCCTTCGGTGTCGACGTGCGCGACGAGGGCGGTCAGGGCCTCTGTCCAGAGCTGCGCGAGCTCTTCGACATCAGTCCGGGCGAGCAGGGTGCGCGGGAATCGGAGGGTCGCGCGCAGCCGGTCGTCGACGACCAGCGCGCTCACATCGACGGCCACCGTGACCGGCACGTCCGGATCGGCGGCCACCGCCAATTCGCCCAGCCCGCCGTCGATTCCGCCTGCGGCCTCGGTGCCCACGCGGCCGAGATAGTTGAAGCCGATCCGTCCCGGCATCCGATCCGGCAGGGCCGCGGCGGTCTCGGCGTTCAGGTAGCGCAGCAGTCCGTAGCCGATGCCCTTGTCCGGGATCGACCGCAACGTTTCCTTGATCGCGAACACGGCGTCCGCGACCGCGTGCTCGCCCCGCGCGACCGCGTCGAGATCGTGACCGCCGAGGTCGAAGCGCACCGGGAACATCGAGGTGAACCAGCCCACGGTGCGCGACAGGTCCGCGCCCGGCACCACTTGTTCCTCGCGGCCGTGGCCTTCCAGGCGCACCAGCACGCTCGGGTCGTCGAGTCCGCGCCGGGCGCGCCAGATCCGCACCGCCACGGTCAATCCCGCGAGCAGTCCGTCGTTCACGCCCGCGTGGAAGGCCGCCGGTAACCGGGTGAGCAGGGCCCGGGTCACCGCTTCCGGCAACTCCACCCCCACCTGTTCGAGGGTGGCGGCGGTGTCGATCGCGGGGTCCAGGTCGCGGCCGCCCCACAGCGGGTCGGTGCCCGCGATCATGGACTGCCACAGGCCCAGTTCCGCGATCCGCTCCGGTTCGCGTGCGGCGGTGACCAATCCGTGCGCCCATCGCCGCATCGAGGTGCCGCCGGGTTCGAGGGCCGGGGTACCGCCCTGCCTGACCTGTTCGAGGGCCGCGAGCAGGTCGGGTACCAGCACCCGCCACGACACACCGTCGATGACCAGGTGGTGGGCGACGATCAGCAGCCAGCCGGGTGTGCCGTCGGCGGGTTCGAGCAGGGTGAACCGGATCATGGTCCCGCCGCGCGGGTCCAGCCGGTCGAGGGCCGAGTTCAATTCCGCCGCAGCGATATCGGCGACGGGCCAGCGGCCGGTCGCGGTGTCGATCACGCGCCGCGTGACCACGTCCGCACCGCGCACAGTGCCTGGCTCAGTGATTTCCAGCGCCCATTCCCCGGTCTCGGTGACACGCAGGCGCGAACGCAGCATGTCGTGTCGATCCAGGACCGCGCTCACCGCCGCAGCGAGTTCCGAGGCCGCGACGGCATGCGGCAACCGCAAGGCCACATGCTGGTCGAAGCGGTCGAATCCGCTGCCCCACTCCACCATCCACCGCGCCACCGGCAGCAACGGCAGGTCCCCGACGCCGCCGCCGGGCAATTCCGCCAGCGTGGCGGGCAGGTCCGCGCCCTTGCCCGCGCCAACTCCCGAAAATTCCCCATCGCATGCGCCCGAATCACCAAATGCTGCCCCCACATCAACCCCCACGCCCC
>NZ_JBSGBY010000830.1:0-2929 GCF_053601505.1 Nocardia sp. NPDC004722 | reverse complement strand
GCGCGACCCCTCGTCGCGCCCGCGGGCCGGTGTTCCCCTCCGGTCAGTCCGCCGCCCAAGCCGGGTCGCGGCCGGTCAGGCCGATGACCCGGTCCGCCAGCGGGGCTTCGGCCGGGATCTCGACGACCGGGCCGAAGAGGCCGGGGATGCCTTCGCGTGGGGTGTCGCGCAGGAAAGCGTGCAGGACAGCGAGATCCGATGCGGCGGGGGTGTAGGGCGCGCCGATGGCGCGGGCCAGGTCCCAGCCGTGGATGACCAGTTCGTCGAGGGCGAAGATCGCCATTTGCGGGGCGGGTGAGACCACGCCGCCGACCTCGGTGTCGCCGTCCCAGGCGGCGGGTTCACGCCAGGCGGCGACGAGTGCCTTCAAATGCGCGGGGATCCGATCGCGCCAGTCATCGGCCAGTTGCGCCCCGGGACCGGGCGGCTGGGAGCGGCCCATCATCTCCTTGGTCGCGCCCTGGCGGAACGCCTCGGTGAAGCCCTGGATGTGAGCGAGCATGTCGCGCACGCTGATGCCCGAGGGCGTGCGGCGCTCGAAATCGGCGTCGGTGACGGCGGCGACGACCGCCTCCACCGCCGTGGCGGCGGCTTCCAGATCGAAGGCCGGTGTGGTCATGGGTCCTCCCGGGGCGTGCGAACGACATGCCGAACCACCGGTGCGGCCCGGTCACCGGTTAGGACGAAGCGGGGCGGAGAAATTCATCGCCGATCCGCGAGATGTGCTTGCAACCTCGTGTCGCAACCCGTTCGTTAGCTGCGATCAGCGGCGAAATGCCCTGGTAGGGAGGAGAATTGATAGATGAAGGGTGATCGTGTGGAGATCGTCGTCGACACCGGCGACGGGTCTCGGAATTACGAAATTATCGCGACCAGAGCGGGCCGGCGGATCGAAACCCGCATCGCGCGCGGCATTGTGGAAGTCAGCGAGGTGACCCGGACCGGAAGTTCGGTGCGCACCGCGCGCTTCATGGCGGGACGGGTGCTGGCGCTGGTCGAGCATCCCGCCGACGACGGTCCGCTGCCCGGCGAGTGAGGCCCGGCGGTTGCCGACCCGCCCGATCAGGCGCATCCTCGACAGTGCCCGACTGTAAGCGAGTGCCCGACCGCACCGCCCGGCAGACAGGAGCAACCGATGATCGATCGCATCGACGCAGTGCCCGAAGCCGACTACGCGGAACAGAGCGTGCCCGCGTACCCGGCGCAGGAAGCGGACTCCGAGACGCCCGATACCGAGCTGAATCCGCTTCCGGCCGACGACAACGGCTGGACCGCCTCCGAGGGCGATCTGGTGGAGCAGTCCATCGCCGTCCCCATGGACGATGACTATCCGGACTAGCCCGAGACGCCCGCACGCACGGTGGCGTGCAGTTCCCGCAGGCTGGAACGTTCGGTCGCGACCTCGAGCACGCGCATGCCGTGGGCGTTGCCGGTCAGTTCGACGGCCAGTTCCGACGGGTCGACCTGCCGGTGCGGAATCCGGTAGGCGGCGCACAATGCCGCCAGATCCATCCCGTGCGGGGTGCCGAACACTCGCTCGAACACGCCCGCGTACTGCGGATCGCCCTGTTCCAGCAGTTCGAAGATGCCGCCGCCGTCGTCGTTGGCGACCACGATGGTGAGATCCTCCGGCCGCGGTTCGCCCGGTCCGATGAGCAGCCCGGACGCGTCGTGCAGGAAGGTCAGGTCGCCCATGAAGGCGATGGTCCTACCCGAATGGGTCAGTGCCGCACCGACTGCCGCCGAGACCGTGCCGTCGATACCGGCCACCCCTCGGTTGGACAGCACCCGGACGCCGGGGCGCGGCTGCGAGACCAGGGCCGCGTCCCGGACCGGGTTGGACGCGCCGAGCAGCAGCTGATCGCCCTCGTGGAGGGCGTTCATGACCACCGCCGCGACATGCAGTCCGGTGGGCTTGGGGTGCCCGGCCAGCTCGGCCCGCACCACCGAGACGGCCTTGTCGTTCAGCTCCCGGCACTGCGCGAGCCACTCCGGCCGCGGCGCGCCCCGGGTGACCGCGCGGGTGCCGGTGCCGACCACATTGCCGGAGACATCGGGCCAGCGCGGTCCGGTGGTCAGCGCGTACACGGTGACCTCCGGATCGGCCAGCACCCGTGACACCTGCCGGTGCAGGGTGGGCCGCCCGGTGATGATGGCCTGCTTGGGCTTCAGCAGCGACAACGCCAGCGGATGCAGCGCGGGACCGTGCATGGGCGCGGTGGGTTCGGCGACCGTGGGCAGGGCCGCGAGCTCGGGGCGCTGACCCGCGCCGTGCCCGGAGATGACCACCGTGTCCGGGGTCAGATCGATCTCGAGCGGCACATCGAGGGTGGCGTATTGCGTTGCGGTCCAGGGCCGTTCATCGGGACGGCCCGCGGGAATCGCGGCGCCCGCGGCCAGGTCCGGGACCAGCGGTTCGCGCAGCGGGATGTCGAAGTGTACGGGTCCGGCATTGCCGGAGCGGGTGCCGCGGGCGGCGGCCAGCACCCGGCACACGGCCGAACGCCAGACGCTGTTCTGCGACGGGTAGAGATCCTCGCCGGCCTCGGTCTCGGCGAGTCCGAGGCTGATGGCGGCACGCACCTGGCTACCGAAGAGCCCGAACTGTTCGACCGTCTGGTTCGCACCGGTGCCGAGCATCTCGTAGGGCCGGTTGGCGCTCAGCACGATCAACGGGATGCGCGCGTAGTTGGCCTCGAGCACGGCCGGGCCCAGATTCGCCACGGCGGTGCCGGAGGTCATCACCACGGGCACCGGCCGACCGGCGGCCGCGGCCAGGCCGATGGCCAGGAATCCGGCGCTGCGTTCGTCGATGCGCATGTGCAGCCGGATGCGTCCGGCCTGGTCCGCGGCCTGTAATGCGAAGGCCAGCGGTGCGTTTCGCGATCCGGGGCACACGACGACGTCCCGCACCCAGCCGCCCGAAGTC
>NZ_JBSGBY010000829.1:0-2932 GCF_053601505.1 Nocardia sp. NPDC004722 | reverse complement strand
GGGGGGCGATCCCCCCGGCGGCCCGCCATTTCCCCTATCGGGCCGGGCCGCCGGGTGAACGGGGAGCCGCTGGTTCAGGTCTACGGCTGCTTGTTCATGTCGATCTGCTGGGTGGGCGGGTCGAAGCTGCCGCCGGGACCACCCGCCGGAGCCGGGGCGGGACGGCGGACCGGGGTGGACCCGTTGCCGTTCTTGCCGAGCACACCGAGCAGGACGCCGACGATCAGGAAGATCGCGGCCAGCACGCCGAGGATGATCGGCAGGATGCGGCCGTAGAGCGCCAGCTTGTCCATGTTGTCCTTGGCCACCGAGATCTGCGACTCGATGGTGTTCTCGTCGAACACCAGGGTCGACTTCAGCGCGGTCACCTCGGGCTTGTCGCCGCTGCGGGCGTAGTACAGGTGAATCTGCTCCTGGCCCTTGATGACCGTGCCGGTCTCCGGCTCGACCCACAGGTCGCGGGTGTTCGTGTAGAAGCGGTCCATGGCGACGTCGCCGTCACCGTCCACGCCCCACTTGGCGGCGGGCAGGGTCAGCCGGTTGGTCGCCGAGTTGGCGACCGAGTTGAGATCGGTGGCCGGAACGGTCATCTGGAAGTGATAGACCTTCAGGTTGTTGATCTCGGTCTCTTCGACGTAGTTGATGTCGAAGGTCTTGCGCGCGTTCAGATCGAAGTACGGGTACGTCTTCTTGTCCGTGCCGATCGGGAAGCGGTACTGGAGACCGGTGTGCTGCACCGGGTCCATGACGCTCGCGCCCTTCTTGTCGACCGTCACCGCGATCGAGCCGTTGGGGCCGCCGTCCACGGAGTCCACCGGCTCACCGGTCTTGCGGTCCACGGTGACGCGGTCGATGGTCGCCGTGAGCAGGCCGGTGTCGCCCTGCTTGTCGGTGCGACGCAGGGTCTGACCGGCCTGGATCGTCATTTCCGAAGCATTGGAGGGGTTTTCGATGGTGAGGAAGCGCTGCGAGACGAGCGGGACGTTCTGATCCACCTTCGCCGAGCCGGTGGCCGAGGTGAGCGACTTGGCGTCGAGCACCTCACTGGGAGCGCCGTTCTGCGGGTTCGTCGCGACGGTCGTGATCTCCAGGTCCAGCGGGGTCTTGGCGAGGCGGCTCACCGTATAGGTGGGGATCATGATCGCGGCGACGAGCAGCATCGCACCGATTCCCACGAGTACGCAGGCCACCGTCCTTCGGGTACCGGCACTGAGTGCCATGCAGGTTCTCCTCGTCGTCGAACACGTGATTCGTCCAGCACTACGGTCGCCGCGCAGCACTCGTGAGCCCAGACACTAACAGTCCGAGCGGTCCAAGAGTGCGGCCGAGTCAGGAAAACACCCCTAAAATCCCCCAAGTCAAATGGCGGATGCTCACATAAAGGGGTACAAGGCAGACTGGGACCCGATGACCACCACCCTGAACCCTGACGCGGGCTCGATCCCGGCCGTAGTTCCGGCCGAACTTCGGCTCGGCCGGTTCGTCCCGGCACTCGAGGGTATGCGCGCGCTGGCGGCGCTGGGCGTGGTCCTCACCCATGTGGCCTTCCAGACCGGCGCGACCGGACAGCCGTTGCTGGGCCGGGTGTGGGAGCGGTTCGACATGGCGGTCGCGGTGTTCTTCGCGCTGTCGGGCTTCCTGCTCTGGCGGCCGCACGCGACCGCGGCCCGTGGGGAAGGAAAAGCACCGAGTGCCGCGCGGTATCTGCTGCATCGCGCCGCCCGTATCCTGCCCGCGTACTGGGTGGTGGTGACCGCGGTCCTGATCCTGCTGCCGAGTGCCGCGCACACCGCCGGACTGCGGGTGTGGGTGTCCAATCTGGCGCTGTTGCAGGTATTCGTGCCCTTCACGCTGACCGACGGGCTCACCCAGATGTGGAGCCTCTCGGTGGAAGTGGCCTTCTACCTGGTCCTTCCGCTGTTGGCTTTCGCCCTGGTGTGGTTGCGCGGGCAGCGGGCGCGGTTCCGGGTCCCGGTGGTGCTCGGCCTTGGACTGGTATTCCTGAGCTGGAACTTCCTGCCTGTGCCCACCCCCGACGGCATCCACGCCGACAACTGGCTGCCCGGCTACCTGCCCTGGTTCGCGACCGGCATGCTGCTGGCGGAACTGGCCGACCTGCCCGTCCCGCGCCTGCGTCGGATCGCGGGCAACCATCTGCTGATGTGGCCGCTGGCGCTGGCGGCCCTGCTGCTCGCGACGACGGATCTGGCTGGACTCCGGGGTCTGACCCACGGTCAGCCGTGGCAGTACGCCGCCAAGATGGCGCTCGGCGCGATCATCGGCTTCGGGCTGCTGGCCCCGCTGGTGCTGCGGCCGGACCGCCCGCACCGCCTGTTGCAGAGCCGGGTGGCCGCGACCTTGGGACGCTGGTCCTACGGCATCTTCATCTGGCATCTGGCGGTGCTGTCGATCATCTTCCCGGTGTTCGGCATCATTCCGTTCCGCGGGCATTTCGTCATCGTCTACGTGCTGACGATCGCCTTCACGCTGCCGTTGGCGGCCGCCAGTTTCGCGCTCGTCGAGGAGCCCGTCCGGCAGTGGACGCGCCGCCGCTTCGGTTGAGCGGCAGGCTGATTCAGCGTTTGTCCGGCAGGGCCGCCAGGCCGACCGCGATCACCGCGACGAGGGCCGGGAACTGCACCCACAGCGAGCCACCGGCATAACCCTCGAACGATCGCCACGGTCCGGTCGAGAGCGCGGCCGCGCAGATCGCGGTGCCGCCGCCGGCGAGCGCGACCAGTATCTTGGGCCACCGGCTCGGGCCGATGTGGTCGACCAGCAACCCGATTCCGGTGAGCGCCAACGCGATCGGCCCCGCGATGAGCCCGGCCGCGGCGGCCAGACCCAGTCCGGCGACGGTCCGGCTGCGCCAGGTCCGCGGCGGCGGGCCGTCGTCGCGGACCGGGGATCGCGCAGCCCGTACTGCCAGCGC
>NZ_JBSGBY010000828.1:0-2939 GCF_053601505.1 Nocardia sp. NPDC004722 | reverse complement strand
CCCCGCCGATGGAGGTGTTGAACATGGTGCGCGGCGCGGTCATCGGCATGGTGAGCCGTCCCTCGATCGCGCCCCGCAACGGCGCGGCGATCGATCCGGTGGCCCGGAGGATGCGCGGCACCGACCGCCGCACCTGCGCCCACGGGCTCTCGGGTTCGGCGCTGTCGTCGCGCGGCACCGGCGGGGTGCCCCACGGCACCGACAGATTGGTGTCGAGCGGATCGTCGGTGAGGGTGCGCTGCAACAGCCGCATGGCCGAGACGCCGTCGATGAGGGCGTGATGCATCTTCATGTAGATGGCGAAGCGGCCGTCGGACAGGCCCTCGATGAGCCGGCCCTCCCACAGCGGCCGGTGCCGATCCAGCAGAATGCCGTGCAACCGCTCGGTGAGATCCAGCAGATCCGCCATGTCGCCGGGCGCGGGTAGGGCGGATCGGCGCAGGTGGTAGCCCAGATCCACGTTCTCGGCATGCGACCAGGCGAGGCTGGAGAAGCCGCCGAGCAGGCGGCTGGGCCGACGGCGGAAGCGGGTGCGCACCTCGGTTTTCGCGGACATGGCCGCGAAGAGCTCGTGGGTGTAGTCGGGCCCCGCGTCGGCGGGCGGCTCGAACAGTTGCAGGCCGCCCACGTGCATGGGGTGTTCACGGGATTCGATGGCCAGGAAGATGGCGTCGAGCGGATTGAGAAGATCCATGGGAGTCGCCTAAGCCGGGTGGGCAGAACTGCCCCGAGCGGACACGGGTGCGGCGACACTGCCCCCCGCTGTGATGGTGAATCAAGTTAACACTCTATCTGATTCGTCGTACCCGGAACGGGCGAGCGTAAACCCCGCCCAGCTACCGCGTGGCGAGTTCGGCCGCCCGCCGATCCGCCTCCCGTTCGGCGTCGGTACGCGAGGCGAAGGCCATCGAGACCGTGGTGCGGCGGCCGTTCACGAAGGGGTGCACGCGGTGCAGGGTGGTGTCGGCGCGCATCAGGTAGAGGTCGCCCGGGTGCAGCTCCCAGGAGTGAATCGGGTTGCGGGTCAAGGTCCGATAGATGTCGTCGTGGTCCCAGTCGCGGTGGGTGTGGGCCACCGTCTGCACGAAGCCGCCGTCGGCCAGCGGCGGGCACTCCACCACCAGGATGAGGGCGAAAGCGTAGTCGTCCCAGTGCCATTGACCCGCGACATCGTCATGGTGGTGCCTGCTGACCCGGTAGCGGCGGTCGTCGGTGCGGGCCAGCACGGGTTCGGTGGCGATGAGGGAGAGGTTGTGCCGCAAGGGTTCACAGTCGTAGAGCGCCGGGATGCAGGCGGCGTGCGCGGCCACCTCCGGCTCGGCCAGCTGCACCCGCTGGCGGGCGCTGCCCTCGCCCTCGGGCAGCAGTTCGCCCCACTGCCGGTGATGGTCGAGCAGGGTCAGCGCCTCGGCGGCGAGCACCCGTTTGACGCGATGCGGCAGCAGGAAACTCAACCGCGCTATTCCGGTCTCCGCCAACCGGTTCCGCGCGTGCGCCAGGGCGGAGGGATCCACCGCGCGGAGATGTTTGTGGGCCGACTCGATCGTGCTGTGAACCTGCACCGCGCACGTCCCTTCGAAAAGACCGGCCCTCGCCCGGGAGGGCCCGTCTCCGATTGTAATTCGTTGCCCGGCAACGACTATGGAATCGGATTGCCGGTTGATCACGATCTGAAACGTGGACCGCCACCCGGAATCGCCGAAAAGACACCCGGTGCCCCGCCCAGCCCCCGTCACGCGGTAGCTTGATATTCGCTATGGCGGATTACGGGCATGAGCTGAGGTTCGGGATCTTCGTTCCGCCCGAGGCGGCGCGCGGACGTTCGCTGCTGCGCCTGGTGCGCCAGGCCGACGAGTCCGGGCTGGAAGTGCTGGCGGTGCAGGATCATCCGTATCAGCCCGCCTTCCTGGACACCTGGACCCTGCTGTCCTATCTGGCCGCGGTCACCCGCAATCTGACCCTCATGCCCGCCGTGGCGAACCTGCCGCTGCGCCCGCCCGCGGTGCTGGCCCGCGGCGCCGCCAGCCTCGACCTGCTCAGCGGCGGCCGGGTCGAACTCGGCCTGGGCGCGGGCGCGTTCTGGGACGCCATCGAGGCCATGGGCGGGACCCGCCGCACGCCTGGCCAGGCGCTCACCGCGCTGCGCGAGGCCGTCGGCGTGCTGCGCGCCCTGTGGGGCGAGGGCGAGCGCACCCACCTACCCGGCGATTTCTACCCCCTGCGCGGCGCGAAACCTGGTCCGGCCCCGGCCCATCCGATCCCGATCTGGCTGGGCGTCTACGGCCCCCGCGCTCTGCGTATGACCGGCGAACTCGCCGACGGCTGGCTCGGCAGCGTCAGCTACGCCCCGCCGGAGAACCTGGCCGCCCTGATGGCCGGCATCGATACCGGCGCCCGCGAATCCGGCCGCATCCCCGCCCTGATCCGCCGCGCCTACGTCATCGACCCGACCATGACGCCACCTCAGCTCACGGATCTGGCTCTCGCCCACGGCCTCAGCGAATTCCTGCTGCCGGTCGACCCGGACGGCGAGGGGCCGACCCGCCACTTCGTCGCAGAGACGGTCCCGGCGGTCAGGTCCGCGGTCGCCACGGCGCGCGCCGGGCATTGAGGCTGGGGGTTCGGGGGCAGCGCCCCCCAAAATCTCGAGGGGGTTCGGGGGCGGAGCCCCTGAGAGCAATGAGAGTTATCTAGCCCCGAAGAATCGGTTGTGCATGATCTGGCGCAGCGGTGACAGGATGCCGTCGAAGCTCACCCGGTCCGCGCGCACGGTATGCATGCTGGTGTCCCCGCGCTTGGGGTCCTCGCAGATCACCCGCAGTTTCTTATTGCTGCCGTGCCCGCTGCCCAGCGTCAGCGTGACCGTGCCGTCCGCGCTCACGGTTCCCCACGGACCGCTCACGTCGGCGGCCGCGATCTGGCACTTGTTGTCCGGCTTC
>NZ_JBSGBY010000827.1:0-2940 GCF_053601505.1 Nocardia sp. NPDC004722 | reverse complement strand
CCCTACCCAGGAGGCGTCATGGCGCGCATCGATGTCCACGCTCATCTGTTTCCGATCGCGTATCTCGATGTTCTCGACCGGGCGCGCGGGTCGTCGGAGGGGACGGCCGCGGTACGGGGCACGGGGCCGGGGGCGACGGCGGGCGAGGTGGCCGACCGGATCGGGTTGATGGATCAGGCCGACATCGAAGTCCAGTTGCTTTCTGTCGCACCGCAATTCCCGCATTTCGAGGATCGTGATCGGGCGGTCGAGGCGGCCCGGGTCGCCAACGACGAGCTGGCCGCGGTGGTCCGGGCGCATCCGGAGCGGTTCCGGGCCCTCGCGGTGACACCGGCGCCGCATACCGTCGACGCGGTCGCCGAAGCCCGCCGTGCGATCGAGGATTTGGGGTTCGCCGGTGTCGCGATCAGCGCGTTCGTGCTCGGGCGGTCGCTGGCCGAGGACTGGTTCGAGCCGGTGCTGTCGTATCTCGACGACCGTGAGGCGGTGTTGTTCGTGCATCCCGCCGGGGACGGCATCGATTCCGCACAGCTCGCCCCGCTGGGCTGGGTGATCGGCCATGCGGTCGAATTGTCCTTGGCCGCACTGCAACTCATTCAGAAGGATCTCGTCGTCAAGTATCCGCGGGTGCGGTTTCTGTTCCCGCACATGTGCGGGTTCCTGCCGTTCCAGGCGCAGCGGCTGGATCTGCACGCCGACTGGTATCTGCCGCCGCAGCACACACCGGTCTCCGAACAGCTCACGCGGCTGCACTACGACACCGCCAACCCGACGCCGGGCGCGCTGGAGCAGGCCGTCGGGATCGTGGGCGCGTCACAGTTCATGATCGGCACGGATTTCCCGTTCGAGACCGGCGACTCGTTCTTCCATCACGCCACGTACGTCGGGAAGACCGGGCTGCCCGCGGCGCAGGTCGAGGCGATCGAGTCGGCCAACGCACGGCGGCTGCTGGGTCTCTGAATCAGGCTCGGCCACTGCCGTTCCCGGAGGGAGGCGTGGTGTCGGCGGGGTATTCGGCGTATATGTCGCCGTCGAAGAGTTTCCAGATGAAGGCGTTCATTCTCGCGGCGGCGGGCGCGTGGCGGGTGAGGATCGCGGCTACCGCCTGCGGCACGTCGCCGGGGATGTGGCCCGCGGCGCAGCACCGCACGTACTCGTTGCGAGCGACGAAGCCGGGGTGGTCCGGCGTCCGCACCGCGCAGACCTCGGTGACGAGCCAATTGACCAATCGCATTGCCATGTAATCGGAGTCGTAGCCGATGTGACGCGCCACGAAGTCTCGTTCGGTGGGCGAGAGGTCGAAACGCGGTGAGGTGACGAGGCCGAAGTCGGTGAGGTAGATCTGCTGCCCGTCGCTGCGGAAATTGCCGAAATGAGCGTCCATGTGTAGTAATCGGCGATCGCGCAGGAAGGTCACGATCTCCGACAGCTGGTGCTCGACGAGGACGGCGTTGCGAATCGGGTTGTCTTGCAAGGATTTCTCGATCTCGAACGGGATGTATTCGCTGAACAGCACCAGGCTGTACCGAGCGGCGGCCGACGCCTCGAGGCCCGCGCGGACCTCCGCCGACCCGCCCTTCGCAGCGACGACCGCGTCGATGTCGGCGTGCTCGTCCGCGATCGGCGAACGGCCGGGGAGCACGCGCCAGTGGTAGAGCATCGGGAACGCCCGCGTCTCCCCCGCCAGCACGCCGTCGGTGACAATGCGGTTCGCAGCCAGTTCCCGCCAGACGTTGAAGCTCGGCCCCGCGCCGATCCCGTACTGGCAGTGCAACGGCACGTCGAAATGGTTCGCGGTGCACTCCGGCCGGTCGAGCTCCCGATCGCTCAGGGGGATCCGCTTGGCGAACACCGACTCACCCTCGAACTCGAAAACCCTTGCCCCGCCGCCGACTCCGACACTGTCGTAGCCGGTGCCGATGAGCTCCGCGAGCAAACTGTCACCGAGGGCAGCCAACCCCGCCGAAAGTCTGCGATGCCGATCTTTCCGCGGAGCCGTCATCACACGATCTTGCCACCCGACCCGCGGAATGCGCCGGGCCTCTCTGAGCGCCGCCCGGCGCGAAAGCCATTCAGCGAGGCCGGGTGTAGGCGATTTCGGCGAAGTCCAGCCACCGGTCGGCATTGGCATGCGGAACGCTGACCCAATCCTTCATCGGGCGGTGTCGGGATGAGGGGTCGAACAACTCCGCGCCCGGCAGCGCCAGGGCCTCGGCATGTTCGGGGGTGCCCGCGAGCAGACGGCAAGCAAGGGCGTCCTGGAACAGGCAGGCAAACGCCTTACCGTCGGCGTCCTTGTAGGCAGGTTTCCCGAACACCTTCGCGATGGTCACACCCCGATCAGCCATCTCACCCGCCACCCGCTCGAAATCTCCCTGCACGCTCATCCGCCGAGTCTGTCACGCCACGTCGAGTGGCACATTCTGGAGGGAATTTCGGACAAATCTCCTCCAGAATGTGCCACTCGGAGAAAGGGAATGGGGGTGGGGGGTGCGGAGTTCGGGAACGGGGGGGTGGGAGGGAATCGGGGTGGGGACGATGGAGGGATGGGAGATATGGGGGAAGTGTTTTCGGGGAGGGCTGCTGTGGACAGCGGGGAGATGAGCCGGTGGGAAGTCAGAGGGTGTCGGCGGGTGGGGCCGGATACGTTCGTCAGGGCGGGGGTCGAGTTGGATGCTCGGGGGCGGGCGCGGGCGGCGGGGGTTTGGGGTGGGGAGGGGGCCGTGCTGGTGGGGTGTTCGGCGGCAAGCCTTTTGGGGGCGCGGTGGATGGATGAAGAGCCTGCCGAGGTCGTTCTGCCGCGGCGAGCTCGGGCGCCTCGGGGAGTGCGGGTGTACCGGGATGTGCTGGCGGCGGACGAAATCTGCGTAGTGGATGGGGTTCGCTGCACTACCCCGGTGCGGACCGCGTTCGATATCGGGCGGCGGACCGGTGGGGATC
>NZ_JBSGBY010000826.1:0-2941 GCF_053601505.1 Nocardia sp. NPDC004722 | reverse complement strand
GCATCGCGCACGGCAAGAAGGGATTCGGGCGCACCCGTGGTGTCGCCCCGCACCCCTCTCGTCAGAGCTTCGGCACTGCACGACGTATCCGGGGGCTCGCGGCCCGGGGAAGCCACTTCGGATCACCCCTTAATCCGGGGTGATCTGTCCTAACCCTGGGCGTCTCTCGACGTCGTCGGATCAGTGGCCTGTGTTCGTACAGGAGCCTCGCCTAGCGAGGTGCTGACTGAGCAATGGTGGGCCTGGTCCTGGGTGTTGTCAAATCCGGTCCGGTCGGTTCTCCGGAATCACCTTGTGTCGCAAGCCGGTCCGTTGCCGGTGCGGGTGACCACTGTCGAAAATCCAGGTGAACGGTAAGAATATTTGTCGCGCAACGGTCCTTGAATATGTGTATCGAGTCACTAAAGGACAATTGCCCTTTGCTGGCCCCTGAGAGCGGACTTAAAGTTTGCTTGTCAATAACTGAACCTGCGATGAGTTCTTATGACGCGGGCCTATCAAATCGAGGTAAATCAAGTGCGCAAGAGCGGCTTCGCCGCGGTTACCGCATTGGTGGCCGCTGTCACAGCTATTACAGCCGGAGCGGTCAATGCCGAGCCCACCAGCGGAGATGTCGGTGCGGTTCACTACACGGCATCGGCTACCGATCGGTCCGCGACCATTTCCACCGACATCGGTTCGATGGACGTCGAGAACGGTGTCTTCAAGATCCACGGCGCGGATGGCACGGTGGTTGCTGGACAAGAACTCACCTTCCGTGTGGACGATTTCGTTTTCCCCATCGCGGCCGAGATCCGGGGCCTCACCGCCACGCTGACACCGCAATTCGACTTGCAGCACGCGGTCTATCAGCCGGTCGCCCTGCCATTCGAGGACACCGCACCGTGGAAGACCCCGTACGACCGTGAGCAGGCGGCCTGGAACCGGATGAAGGACACCATCTCCATCGGCGCCACCATCGGCACCCTGGTCGGCGGCATCGGTGGCGCGGCCGTCGGCTGTGCCCTGGGCGGCATCGCCGTGGGCGCGGGAGCCTCGCTGGCCACCGGCATTATCGGCGGTCTGTTCTTCTTCCTGCCGGGTGCGGTCGTCGGCTGCCTCGCGGGCGCCGCGGCCATGGGCGCGCTCGGCGCGATCGCGGGCATGATCCTCGTCACCGCTCCGGTGGCCATTGCCGCTGCGGTGCAGTACTTCACCACCATCAACCAGCCCTTCGTCCCGGCTCCGGCCAAGTAGCCGAAGCGGGTGCGGGCCCCGGTCGTGTCGATGAGGGCGCGACCGGGGCCCACCGCTATGCCTGATCCAGGCTCTGGTGGGCCGGGTCCGGGTTCTCGTGGATCGGGTCCGGCAGTGTCCAGCGCTCACCGCGTCTCGGGTGCAGATACAGCGCGTAGTACAGGTAACCGGCGGCCATGGCGGCGGCCGCGAACGCGATCTGCTGCCAGTCGTCGCGGCCCAGGCTGTAGGCCGAGTAGAGCATCACCGCGATGACGATCACCGGCGGCAACGGCCACAGCGGCATCCGATAGCCGCCCTGGATTCCGTTGCGCGCCAGCCGGATACGCAGCGCCGAAAGCGCCACGAACAGGTACACCAGCACCAGTCCCGCGCCGGTGGCGACGATGAGCCAGTGCATCGGCAGCAGCGCGGCGGCCAGTACCGCGAACGCGCCGACCACCAGGGTCGCCACCACCGGGGTGTGCAGGCGTGGATGCACCGCGCCCAGCGCGCGATCGATCGGGTCCGGCCAGCTGCGATCGCGGGCCGAGGCGAACAGCAGGCGTGCGATCTGCAGGATGATCGCGATCACGGCGTTCACGATGGCGATCGCGATGCCCACGCTCACCGCGGTGTTCACCGCCGAACCGCCACGCGCGGTGAGGAAATAGTTCATCGGTGCGTCGCTGTGCAGCAGGTCGGTGAGCGACGGCGCGCCCAGCACCACGGCGGCCAGCGGCAGCATCTCGATGGCGACCGTCGCGGCCAGGCAGATCATGATCACCCGGCCGATGGTGCGGGTGGCGTCGCGCGTCTCCTCCGCGTAGTAGGCCGCCGCGCCGTAACCGTTGTAGGCGAACAACGCGACGGGGATCAGGCTCGCCAGCGATCCGATGCCCACATTCGCCAGGCCGTCCGGGGCGGCGGTCTGTGCGTGCGCGAAGGTGGCCGGACCCCGCTCGGCATGCGTAGCACCGAGCACGACCAGCGCCGCGATGGCCGAAACCTCCACGCACAGAAAGACTCCGGTGACCCAGGCGTTCGCCTAGATATTGAGCAATGCGACCACCGTGGTCACCGCGATGACACCCACGCCGACCCATTTGCCGCCCAGGCTGGGAATCGCGACGCTCAGATAATCACCGGTGCCGAGCGCGATCACCGCGATGATCAGGACCCCGTTCACCAGCGTCAGCACGAAGATGGCGAAGCCGCTGGAACGACCCAGCAGCCTTGCCGCCCAGGTGTATTCGCCGCCCGCGATCGGGTAGGCGGCGGCCAGTTCGGCATAGCAGAAGCCCACGAACACCGAGGCCACCGCCGCGAGGGCGAGCGTCAGCACCGACGCGCCCCCGGCGGCCAGCAGCACGGCCGGAATGATGATGAACACGCTCGACGCGGGTGTCACCGCGGACAGCGTGATGAGGATGTTCTCGCCCATGCCGAGCGCCCGGGAGAGCTGCTGGGGATAGCGTGAACGCTGGTCGTCGTCGGGGGTCGGGGTGGGATGAGCCGGTATCGCCATGGCCGAGCCTTTCTTTGACTTCCCATCAAAGAATGAGGTAACTCAGCAGGACAAGCGGGGCGAAACAACGTAACAATGACTTAACTGTCGATCGGCGGAAGGATGTTCGGGTGGCGCGGAAGAAGGATCAGGAACGGGCGCGGGGCGCCATTCTCGACGCCGCGCTGGCCGCGGTCGCCGCGCCGGGACCGGACGGGC
>NZ_JBSGBY010000825.1:0-2948 GCF_053601505.1 Nocardia sp. NPDC004722 | reverse complement strand
CGCGGGCCGTCGCCGCGGTGCAGCCGGACCACCCGCTGCGCCCAACCCTCCTCGCCGGGGAGGTAGACGCGCTCGAGGGCGGCGGCCACATCGACGTCGACGTGTCGGTCGGCGACACCCGCGAGGCGAGGGCGATGCGCTCATGGCACGGTGCGGCAGAACCGTTGCGGGGCAGTCGATCCGGCAGCGACCCCATCGTCACCCAGCATTCGGGTGATTCCGACCTCACCGACGAGGCACGGGAGGCGCTACTGCGAGAGGCTGTCGACGAACTCGCGCGATTGATCGGAGTCGAGCCGGTGAAGCAGCAGGTCGAGATGCTCATCGCGCAGCTGCGCATGTCACAGTTGCGAGAGCGGCACGGGCTGCCGGGCGGGGCGGTGCCGCATCACCTGGTGTTCGCCGGGCCTCCGGGCACCGGTAAAACGACGGTGGCTCGGATTGTCGGCAAGGTGTTCGCGGGATTGCATCTGCTCGACAAGGGCCACCTGGTGGAAGCGCACCGAGCCGACTTGGTCGCAGGGTATGTCGGCCACACCGCGCCGAAGACCGATCGTGTCATCGACAAGGCGCTCGACGGTGTGCTCTTCATCGACGAGGCGTACTCGCTGTGCAATACCCGCGGGCAGGGCGATCGGGATTCGTTCGGCGACGAGGCTTTACAAGTGTTGCTGTCCAGAGCCGAGGATGACCGGCACCGGCTGGTGATCATCTTGGCGGGTTACGAGGACGAGATGGACCAGTTGCTCGCCACGAATCCAGGCCTCGGGTCGCGATTCAACACGCGCATCGACTTCCCCGGTTACGCAGGCACGGAACTCGGCGAGATAGCGATGACAATGTTGGCCGCCGGACGTCAGACGCTTACCGCTGAAGCCGAAACCGCCTTGCAGGCATCCTGTGCACTGGTGGGTGACCAAGGGTGGGCGGACGAGCTCGGCAACGGCCGGTTCATCCGGACACTGTGCGAAATGGCGTCAGCTCTGCGAGATCTGCGGCTTGCACGCGATCTCGACGAGCACGAACCATCCGCGGCCGAATTGGTTGCGCTGGAAGCGCAAGATCTGACCCGCGCCTTCGCGTCTTTGACGGAGCGGCTCGAACCGCGGTGACGGTTCACCACGGACAGGGTTGAGTCCCGAGCTCACCCGAATCACACTGAATCTGCGATCCAGCAGGTTGTTTAAGGGACGAACCAGACATCTCGCGATAGTGTGCAGGCTCCGGCCCGCGCTGATCGGTATCGCGTCGTGGCCGACTTCAGGGGGAAGTATGCCGAAACTTGCTATCCATCAACAGTTTCTGCTCGAGTACGGGAAGCTGGCCGGGCCGGTGCAGCAGCGCGTATGTGAGGTGTTCAAGAAGTTCGCCGACGCGACCTTCGCCGGGGTGCACCTCGAGAAGATCAACACCGCGCGGAACCCGCGCTTCAGGTCGATCCGCATCGACAACCACTGGCGTGGAATCGTGCTCGCTCCCGAAACCGGTGACACCTACCTGCTGCTCAAAGTGCTGCGGCACGATGATGCCTACGCCTGGGCGGCGCGACGGGATGTCACGGTGAACATGGCCAATGGCGGTATCGAGATCAGGGACGACAGCGGGCTCGACGCCGCACTGCCCGAACTCGCCGCGGCGGCCGAATGCACGCCGGAGCGGCTGTTCGGCCATGTGAAGGACAGTGAGCTGCGGCGACTCGGCATCGATGATCGGACCTTGGCCGCGGCACGGGCCATGACCAGTCACGCGCAGCTCGACGATGCCCATGGCAAGCTGCCTTCGACCCAGTGGGATGTCCTGTTCGGTCTGGCCGCCGGGCTGTCGGTGGAGCAGGTGTGGTCGGAGATCGGAGCCGATGCGGTCAGTGAACCGATCGACGCCACCGATCTGGATACCGCGGTGCGGCGCAGTCCTGGACGCGTGCTGCTCGTGGACGGGCCCGAGGAATTGCTGAAGGTCTTCGCGGATCCGTTCGCGCTCTGGCGAATCTACCTGCACCCCACTCAGCAGGCGATCGTGGACGGACGATTCCGCGGGCCCGCCCGGGTCACCGGTGGTCCCGGTACCGGCAAGACCGTCGTCGCCCTGCACCGGGCCCGCCGCCTGGCCGAACGCGGAGCCGGACGGATCCTGTTGACCACCTTCACCTCCACGCTCGCGGATTCGCTGCAGGACGGGATCACGACCTTGGTCGATGATCCGGGTCTCGCCGCGGCGATCACCGTTCGCAATGTCGATCGCTTCGCGCAGAACACATTCCGCGAGAAGTACGGTCAGCCACACATTCTCACAGCCGACGATGAGGCAGCGCTCTGGCGCCAGGCGCACGCCCGGTGCCCCACTGGGTTCACCGAGACATTCCTCGCCGAGGAGTGGAGGCACGTGATCGTGGCCCAACAGGTGACCACTCTGGAGCAGTACCGCACGGTATCCCGGGGTGGCCGCGGGCGGGCACTGGGGAGACAGCAGAAGGCGAGAATCTGGGAAGTCGCAACACTTTTCGAGGATCTGCTGTCCGAGTCGAACGTCTGGACATGGGAGACCCTGCGCCGCGAAGCCACTCGAATTCTCCAGGACAGCCCCGAGAAACCGTTCCGTCACATCCTCGTGGACGAGGCACAGGATCTGAGCCCCGATCAATGGCGGGTGCTGCGGGCCGCAACGGCACCGGGTCCAGACGACATCTTCCTCGCAGGGGACACCCATCAACGCATCTACGACAATCGAGTGAGCCTGCGCGACACCGGAATCGATGTCACGGGACGATCGCGCCGACTTTCGATCAACTACCGCACCACCGCCGAGATCCTGGCATGGAGCCTGGGTCTATTGCGCGGTGAGCCCATCGACGACATGGACGGCGGGCTGGAGAGTATCGCCGGATGTCGATCCGAAATCCATGGCACGCCACCGGATCCGGCCGGATTCACCACCCAACACGCCGAGCT
>NZ_JBSGBY010000824.1:0-2948 GCF_053601505.1 Nocardia sp. NPDC004722 | reverse complement strand
GGAACGCGAACGCGACACCCTCACCGTCGTGAACGACCAGCTCGGCTCGCCCACCTACGCCCCCGATCTGGCGGTGTCCGCCACCGCCGACTCGGCCGCCATGTCCGCCAAGGGCATCAGCGACCGTTACTTCTCCCGGGCCAACGACCGCCGCCGCGGCGGGTTCGTCGAATCCATGGGCGGCGGAACGGTTCTGCTGGCCCGCGGCTCGGTCGCCCTGGAAATGGGTCTGCCGGTGCTGGGTGTCGTCGCCTTCGCGCAGTCCTTCGCCGACGGCGTGCACACCTCCATCCCGGCCCCCGGCCTGGGTGCGCTGGGCGCCGGTCGCGGTGGCCCGGAGTCCAAGCTGGCCAAGGAGCTCGGCAAGCTCGGCGTCGGCCCGGACGAGATCGCGGTGGTGTCCAAGCACGACACCTCCACGGCCGCAAACGATCCCAACGAGTCCGAGCTGCACGAACGCCTGGCCGACTCCATCGGCCGCTCGGCAGGCGCTCCGCTGTTCGTCATCTCGCAGAAGACCCTCACCGGTCACGCGAAGGGCGGCGCGGCGGCCTTCCAGATGATCGGCCTGTGCCAGGTGCTCGAGTCCGGCGTCATCCCGCCCAACCGCAGCCTCGACTGCGTGGACGAGAAGATGCAGGCGTACCCGCACCTGGTGTGGCTGCGCGAGGCGCTGACGGTGGGAGATCGCTTCCCGCTCAAGGCCGGTCTGGTCACCTCGCTCGGCTTCGGTCACGTGTCCGGCCTGGTCGCCATCGTGCACCCGCAGGCGTTCGTCGAGGCCATCGCCGACGCGGACAAGCGGGAGGCGTACCAGCGCAAGGCCGAACAGCGTCAGCTCGCCGGTCGCCAGCGCTTCGCCGAGGCCATGTGCGGCGGGGCCCCGCTCTACGAGCGGCCCGCCGACCGCCGCCTCGGCGGCGACGGCACCCCGGCCAAGAAGTCACGTCAGCTCGAGGCCGACATGCTGCTCTCGCAGCAGGCGCGCCTGGGCGCGGACGCGGTCTACGTGGCAGTGCCGAAAGGCCCGGCCTGCCAGTGATGAACGGGCCTGCCGGTAACGAGTAGCCCCCGGCAGGTCAGACACGGCGGGCTCGCGTCCCGCGCTCCTCACCGAGCGCGGGCGCGAGCCCGCCGTTCCCATGTGCGCGCCTACGGTTCCGTAGGTTCGCTGGTATGTTCGCAGCCAATTCGACTGCATCTCACGAGGAATCTAGGAGTCCCGCACTGTGACGATCCTGGGTATCGGCCTGGACTTGGTCACCATTTCCGAGTTCGCCGAACAAATGGAACGCACCGGAACCACCATGCTCCGGGAAAGTTTCACCGCTGGAGAACGGCGCTACTGCCAAAGCAAGGGCACCGATCCGGCGCGGAGCTACGCCATCCGCTGGGCGGCGAAGGAGGCGGTCATCAAGGCGTGGGCCACCTCTCGCTTCGCGCGCAGCCCGCAGATCGGCGACAACCCGTACCCGCTCATCGAGGTCGTGAACGACGCCTGGGGCCGGCCCAGCATCAAATTGCACGGCCTGGCAGCGGAATTCCTGCCCCGGGTGCGAGTTCACCTGTCGCTCACCCACGATGGCGATACGGCGGCGGCGATGGTGGTGCTGGAAGATCCGGGCGAACTAGCCGACCTGATCCGCGACTGAGTCGTTCCCGAGGAAAGAGCTAATCCGGATCGAAGGTGGTGCGCTGCCCGCCCGAGCGCGATTCCTTCTCCGCGATCAGCAGATACGCCACCATGAGGCGCTTGAGTTCGGCGACGGCGTCCTCATGGCTCAGGCCGTCCTGCACCGAGAAATTCAGCATCGAGTAGACGACGTGCACCAGCACCTGCGCCATCATGGTGCGGCGGCCGCGGGGGGTGCGCGGCATGAGCGGGCGCAGCATCTGCGAAACCGCTTCGGCGAACTCCTTTTCGTGGATCGCGCCGGTCGCCCGCGTGGACGGCGTGGACTGCATGGCCAGCCACACCTCGCGCCGGGACGGGTCGGTCATCCACAGATCCGCGAGGTGATCGACCAGCTGGGTCATGTGCCGCAGCCAGTCCATGGACGGGATCTCGCCGTGGAAATCCGCCAGCTCCTGTGAAACCGCCACCAGGTCTTGGCGATTCAGCTCGCAGACGATGACGTACTTGTTGGCGAAGAACTGGTACAGCGTGCCGATCGGCACCTCCGCGCGGGCCGCCACCTCTTCACAGGTGAACGATTCGAACCCGACCTCGACGAGCAATACCCGGGAGGCGTGCAACAGAGCGTCGAACTTTCGTTTCGATCGTTCCTGCGTCGGGCGGCGACGGGGCATCAGCTCCTGGGGGTCGTCCTGCAGCTCCAACGCAGGGTCCGGTCGTCGAGTCGACCTGGCTCCCGTGCGCGCTTCCACGCACAACAGCCTACGGGTAGCGACACGCGCATGACACGCTGCGGTACTTCGTGTGTCACCGATTCCGACCCATCCACGCCGCCGTCGGCACCGAACACCCATCGCAGCTGCTTCCCAGCTGCGCATCTCTGCTGAGCGGGTGGGCCGGTGAATCGGCCGTACGTCCCGGGAATCGAAACATTGTCGGCATGACCTTGGAAGGCTGATTGTGGTTTCTTCGAGTCTTGTTCGTTCCGCGGTGACCATCGGTGTAGCCACCGAGCGCGGCACCGTGCGCGCCGTGGCGCTCGCCGATGCCGGCGACAAGCTGCCCGAGCGGGTGGTGCTCGAGCGGGTCGTCCCGATCGCCGGCGAGTCGAAGGCCGAGCTGGCCGCAGCGGTGGAGACAGCCATGGAGGACATCGCCGACAAGATCGGCGCGGATCGCGAGATCCTCGGCGCGGCGGTCGCTTACCGCGATGCCGCCGAGCGCCGGTGCCGGACGATGTCGGCCATGAACCGGGTGACACCCGACGGGATCAAGTACTTCTTCCCCCGCATCCACGCCGCCCGCCGCCGCG
>NZ_JBSGBY010000823.1:0-2953 GCF_053601505.1 Nocardia sp. NPDC004722 | reverse complement strand
ACTTTGGACGCCGCCATCGACGAGGGCGTCCCGGCCCCGGTGCTGTCGGCGGCGCTGTTCCAACGTTTCGCCTCGCGCGGCGAATCGCTCTATGCCGACAAAATGCTCTCCGCCATGCGCCAAGCCTTCGGCGGCCACCACGAACTACCGCCGGGCTGAATTCGCCACGCGCGGTGGCGCACCCGGTGTCGATGGCGAGAGATCGACGTCGGGAGGCTACCGTCGGGGCATGCGCCTTGCTCCGGGGATCGTTGTCGCCGTGACCGCCCTCGCCCTGTCCGCCTGTTCCAGTGGGTCGAATTCATCGAACGAATCGGCCTCGAGCAGCACGCCGACGCCGAGCAGCAGCACCACCGCGCCCCCGACTACGACTCCGGGGCAACAGGATTGCGCGGCGGGGTATCTGTCGCAGTTCACCCAGCGCCAGAAGCTGGCCCAACTGTTGACCGTCGGTGTCACCGGCGAGGCCGATGCCGAGAACGTGGTGAAGACCGAGCAGATCGGCGGCATCTTCGTCGGCAGCTGGACCGATAAGGCCATGCTGGCGCAGCATCAGATCGACACGGTCCAGAAGGCCTCGCGCACACCGCTGATGGTGACCATCGACGAGGAGGGCGGGCGGGTCTCGCGCGCCAAGGACCTGATCGGGGTCGCGCCCGCGGCGCGGGTGGTGGCGCAGACCATGAGCCCCGACGAGTTCTACACCTTCAGCCTGGACCGCGCGAAGAAGCTGAAGGCGTTGGGCGTGACGGTGGACTTCGCACCGGATGTGGATGTCAGCAGCGAGCCCGACGATGCGGTGATCGGCGACCGCTCCTTCTCCGACGATCCGGACGTGGTGGTGCAGTACGCGGGCGCGTTCATCCGGGCCATGAACGATGCCGGGGTGGGCAGTGTCATGAAGCACTTCCCCGGCCACGGGTCCGGTTCCGGCGATTCGCACACCGGCGCGGTGCAGACTCCCCCGCTCGACCAGATGCAGACCAAGGACCTGGTGCCCTTCCGCAAACTGGTGGATTCGGGTGCGGCCGTGATGGTCGGACACCTCGATGTGCCCGGGCTGACCACCCCGAATGTGCCCGCCAGCATCAGCCCGCAGGCGATGGCGCTGCTGCGGCAGGGAACCGGCTACGGCGCAGCACCCTTCGACGGGGTCATCTTCACCGATGATCTGGGCGGCATGGCGGCCATCACCAAGCGCATGAGCATCGAGGACGCGGTGGAGGCCGCCCTGATCGCGGGGGCCGACAACGCCCTGTGGATTACCACCGACGCGGTGCCGAAGGTGCTCGATCGGCTCGAGGACGCGGTCAAGAGTGGCCGCCTGCCGGGAGCCCAAGTGGATGCCTCGGTCTTGCGCATGGCAAAGTTCAAGGGCTCCGCGCCGCACTGCTGAGAATTCGCCCCGCCCACCGGGGATTCATAGCAAATCAGTGGCAATTCGCACTCACGGAACTTACCTTGGAGTAAGATAGGAGCTTCGATATGTCCTAGGAGTGTGAATGGCAGGCGGAACGAAACGGCTTCCTCGCGCGGTGCGCGAGCAGCAGATGCTCGACGCCGCCGTGGAGGTCTTCTCGCGCAAGGGGTATCACGACACCTCCATGGATGCGATCGCCGCCGAGGCGAAGATCTCCAAGCCGATGCTGTACCTGTACTACGGGTCCAAGGACGAGCTCTTCCGCGCCTGCATCCACCGCGAGGCCATGCGCTTCATCGAGGCGGTCTCGGTCGCGGGCAACCCCAAGCTCACCCCCCACGAACAGCTGCGGGCCGGCCTCGAGGCCTTCCTCACCTACGTCGATCAGAACCGGCTGTCCTGGCAGGTCCTCTACCGGCAGGCGCTGGGCCAGCAGCCCTTCGCCTCCGAGATCGCCAACAGCCGCGACCGGGTCATCGAACTCACCGCCAAGCTGCTGGAATCCAGCGCCAAATACGCCGAGCCGGGCACCAACTTCGAGGTGGTATCGGTGGCCGTGATCGGCGCGGGCGAGGCCATCGCGGACCGGGTCGCCAGCGGCTCGGTCGATATGGCCGAGGCCGTGAACCTGCTCGACGACCTCGCCTGGCGCGGCCTGTCCGGCAGCAAGAAGAAGGCCGAACAGGTCTAGCGGCACCCGGCGCGCTCGCGCGCCCCCAGCTTCCCACGGGCGAACGTAAGGAGGCTTGCCATGTCCGCGACCATGCGCGCCATCGTGCTCGACGCACCCGGCCCGGTGGAGGCACTGCAGATTCGGGATCTGCCGATCCCCGCGCCCGTACGGGGGCAGGTGCTGATTCGAGTGAAAGCGTTCGGGCTCAATCGTTCCGAACTGCACACCCGGCTCGGACTCGCGGAGGGCGTGACCTTCCCGCGGGTGCCCGGCATCGAGGCGACCGGGGTGGTCGCCGAATGCCCGGGCGGGGAGTTCCGGCCCGGACAGCAGGTGACGACCATGATGGGCGGGATGGGCCGGGTGTTCGACGGCGGTTACGCCGAGTACACGTGTGTGCCTGTCGCGCAGGTGATTCCGTTCCACAGCGCGCTGGACTGGGCGGTGCTCGGGGCGGTGCCGGAGATGCTCCAGACCGCGTACGGGTCGCTGACCGTCAGCCTGGACGGGCATGCCCGGCAGTCGATCCTGATCCGCGGTGGTACTTCCTCGGTAGGGATGGCGACCGCGATTCTCGCGAAACAGCGTGGCATGACCGTGCTTTCGACCACCCGCAATCCCGCCAAGGCGGCGGCGCTGACCAAGGTCGGGGTCGATCACGTGGTGATCGACGACGGCGCGGTCGCACCGCGGATCCGCGAGATCCTCGGTGACGGCGTGGACACCGCGCTGGAGCTGATCGGCACCCCGACGCTGCCGGATACGCTGCGCGCCACCAAGGTTCACGGTGTCGTGTGCTTCACGGGCATGCTGTCCAACGAGTGGATCGTGGAGAAGTTCTATCCGATCGGCTACCTCCC